>CAYLPF010000282.1:0-2271 GCA_964385485.1 uncultured Lachnospiraceae bacterium
GGGAAGGCGTAAGCTTCATTCCGCCGAGCTGGAAGATCAGGGATTCACTGAGTGTCTCCGTATTTTTTGTGTTAAGATTCCAAAGATCCTGGGAATCCTTGCGGTCCTGCCGCTCATAGACGCGGTTCTGCTCATCAGGAGCAGAGATCCGGCGTATATCGTATTTCTGCTCTGTTGGAGGCGGCTCAAGCTCCATCAGAGGATTCTCAAGAGAAAGGTTTTCCAGATACTGGCGCAGCTCATCAAGATTCATCTGAAGAATCTCGGAGGATTCGATCATACGCTGCGATACGCCGAGCTTCTGGGAAGTATTCATTTGCAGTTCCATATTATCTCCCAATATTCGTATTAATAGGGTACTGGTATAGCGTATCGGGACTCCCCGGTGTGCAGGAGCTTCAGATACGCCATACTAAGATCGCGGAAGTACAAAAACCGGCGATCCGTTGGTATCCTTTGATCCAGACGTTATTTACAGCAGGCTGCGGTACAGCGCTTCGATCTCTTCCAGTGTGACATCCTTCGGATTGCCCGGCGTGCAGGCGTCAACAATGGCATTTTTGGAAAGGAAAGGTACGTCCTCCTCTTTTGCGATCTCTTTAAGGTCAGATGGGATGCCTACGTCGGAGGCAAGCTTTTTCACTGCGTCGACAGCGGCTTTGCGGTACTCTTCCTGGGTCATGGAGTCAACGCCCGATACGCCCATAGCTCTTGCGATCTCACGGTATTTTTCCCCTGTAGCGTCCGCGTTGAATTCCATGATAGTCGGCAGCAGAATGGCGTTTGCCACTCCGTGAGGCGTATCATACAGGGCGCCGAGGGCGTGGGCCATGGAGTGTACGATGCCGAGTCCTACGTTGGAAAAGCCCATTCCGGCAATGTACTGTCCGAGAGCCATGCCTTCACGGCCCTCCGGCGTATTTTCCACTGCGCCGCGCAGGGAGGAGGAGATGAGTTCGATTGCCTTTAAGTGCATCATGTCTGTCATTTCCCATGCGGCCTTTGTGATGTATCCCTCGATCGCATGGGTCAGGGCGTCCATACCGGTAGCGGCAGTCAGCCCCTTTGGCATAGTGGACATCATATCCGGGTCAACGACAGCTACGATCGGGATATCGTGCGCATCTACACAGACAAATTTCCGCTTCTTTTCTACATCGGTGATCACATAATTGACCGTGACCTCAGCGGCTGTCCCTGCTGTAGTGGGGACGGCGATGATCGGAACGCAGGGATTTTTGGTGGGAGCTACGCCCTCAAGGCTTCTGACATCCGCGAATTCCGGGTTGTTGATGATGATACCGATAGCCTTTGACGTATCCATAGGTGATCCTCCGCCGACTGCTACGATGAAGTCAGCGCCGGAAGCCTTGTATGCTTCTACGCCGTTCTGCACGTTTTCGATCGTCGGGTTTTCCTTGAGGTTTGTAAACACCTCATACGGGCAGTCTACGCTGTCCAGTACGTCCAGCACCTTCTTTGTGACCCCATGTTTGTAGATCGTGGGACCGGAGCATACGAAAGCCTTTTTGAAGCCTCTTCGTGTGACTTCGCCTGCAATCTCCTGGATCGCGCCTTTTCCATGATAGGAAGTTTCATTCAAAATCATTCTGTTTGCCATGCTTATTCTCCTTTTCTTAATTATTATAGTTGATCTTATCGGATGCAGCTGCACCGTGCGCCGGTTAAAAACTTTCCTCCTGAAATCCTGCGCATACGGTCAGGCTCCGATGGCGTTCCCGGTATAAAGCTGGTAATATCTTCCTTTTTCTTCCAGAAGCTGCTCATGCGTACCGCGTTCGATGATGCGCCCCTGCTCCAGCACCATGATGCAGTCCGCATTGCGGATCGTGGAAAGCCTGTGGGCGATGACGAAAGTCGTTCTTCCGCTCATCAGGCGGTCCATGCCCTCCTGTACGATGCGTTCTGTACGTGTGTCGATGGAGCTGGTGGCCTCATCGAGGATCAGTACCGGCGGATCTGCGATGGCGGCCCGGGCGATTGCCAGGAGCTGCCTCTGTCCCTGGCTCAGGTTTGCGCCATCCCCTGTGAGCATCGTATCATAGCCATTTGGCAGGCGTCGGATAAAGCTGTCCGCATTTGCCAGCCTGGCTGCCGCGATAACTTCCTCATCGGAGGCATCCAGCTTCCCAAAACGGATATTTTCCCTGACGGTTCCCGTGAACAGATGGGTGTCCTGAAGGACGATGCCGAGAGAGCGGCGCAGGTCATCCTTTTTGATCTTGTTGACATTGATGCCGTCATATCGGA
>CAYLPF010000283.1:0-2271 GCA_964385485.1 uncultured Lachnospiraceae bacterium
GGATGCAGGGAAAAACTTCACAGGGCCCGCTAAAATCCCTGTTGTGTACTGGCTTACGATTTAAATAGTATTAGTGCCTGAGAAGGAACGTTTTCGATGAAATAACAGATGAAAGGATATTATGGAACCAGAGTTTAAGAAAATTGAGATTGCAGACCGGGAGCTGGTGAACCGGTATTTCCGGATGAACCGCAACCGGAGCTGTGAGTATACATTTGCGAATCTGTATCTGTGGTCAAGACAGTATAAGGTTGCATATGCGATCGTTGAGGACATGCTGGTGTTCTATTATACGGAGTATGGAAGCTTTACGTTTCCACAGGGCGACCTGGCAAACCTGAAGAGAACAATAGATGCTTTGATGGAGTGGACAGGCTGGCAGGGAAGAGAATTTGAACTTACGAATATAAACGCAGAGCAGTTTACCGAGCTCGAAAAGGTCTATCCGGGGAAATTTGAGGTGGAATATCATCGTGATGCTGCGGATTACGTGTATGAGACAGAGAAGCTGATCGCGCTTTCCGGCAGGAAATACCATGGAAAGAAAAATCATGTAAATAAGTTTAAAAAACTGTATCCTGACTGGACGTATGAAAAGATCACGCCGGACAATGTGGAGGAATGCTTTCAGATGGCACTGGACTGGCGCCGGGAAAACGGCTGCGAAGAGGATGAGGAAAAAAATGTCGAGATGTGTGTGACACTGAACTCCCTGCGCCTTATGGATGAGCTGAAGCTTACGGGCGGACTCCTCCGGGCAGGGGGCAGGGTTGTGGCATTTTCCATCGGAGAGCCTGTCTGTGATGATACAATGGTGGTGCATATCGAGAAGGCGTACGCCGATGTGCAGGGCGCGTATCCCATGATCAACCAGCAGTTTTTGCTGCATGAGGCGTCGGGATACAAGTATGTGAACCGTGAAGAGGATATGGGAGAGCCGGGGCTGAGGCAGGCGAAGGAGTCGTACCATCCCATATTCCTTGTAGAAAAAGGGGTCGTGTCGGTGCGGCACGGAGCTTGATACCCGGATACCCTGAATACAGAATGTTTCCGGGTGGACGCGCCCCTGTCGGTCCTTCCCGTAGAAATTTTGTATTTCAGGGCTGGTCACGGCACAAAATAGTCTGTGCCGCCCGTATATGGAGGAGATCATGAGGAGTTGGGAGAGCAATGTGCGGAAGGTGGTTCCCTACGTTCCGGGGGAACAGCCGAAGAACAAAAAGGTTATTAAGTTAAATACGAATGAGAATCCGTATCCGCCCTCGCCGAAGGTGGCAGAGGAGCTGCGCCGGATGACGACGGATACGATGCGGAAGTACCCGGATCCGGCGGCGGAGCAGCTTGTGTCCGCGATCGCGTCGCAGTGTCATGTGAGACCGCAGCAGGTATTTCCGGGAGTCGGTTCGGATGATGTGCTGGCGATGGCTTTTCTCACTTTTTTTAATTCAGGTAAGCCGATCCTGTTTCCGGATATTACATATTCTTTTTATGACGTCTGGGCGGACTTGTTTCGGATACCGTATGAATGCCAGATGCTGGACGATAATTTTCAGATCCGGAAAGAAGATTATTTTAAGGAAAACGGCGGCGTGATCTTTTCGAATCCGAATGCGCCGACCGGGGTACTGATGCCTCTGAATGAGATTGAGGAGATCATCCGGCACAACCGCGATGTCATAGTTATTGTGGATGAGGCATATATTGATTTTGGCGGAACGTCCGCCGTAACGCTTCTGGATAAGTACGATAATCTGCTTATCGTACAGACATTTTCCAAGTCGCGTTCCCTGGCGGGAATGCGCGTTGGCTATGCCCTTGGAAATGAGGAACTGATCCGTTATCTGAATGATGTGAAGTATTCGATTAATTCCTACACGATGAATGAAGCGGCGATCCGCCTCGGAACAGCGGCGGCTCTCGATCAGGAGTATTTTGAAGAGACGAGGAAAAAGATCATAGCGACGCGGGAACGGGCAAAGCGGGAGCTGAAGGCACTGGGCTTTTCCTTTGCGGATTCCCGCGCAAATTTCATATTTGCGTCCCACAAAAGCGTACCGGCAAAGGAACTGTTCGAAGCGCTGAAGGCGGAGGGGATCTTTGTCCGGTACTTTAATAAGCCGCGGATCGACAATTACCTCCGTATCACAATAGGAACGGATGAGGAGATGGAGGCGCTGTTCGCATTCCTGAAAAAATACCTGCAGATGTAAATTCACAATATCTGTAAGGGAGTGACGAAAACTGAATACCGGGATATTTGTAGGTGCAGTA
>CAYLPF010000284.1:0-2268 GCA_964385485.1 uncultured Lachnospiraceae bacterium
ACTACGCACTGGATGCAGGCTTTTCCGTATCAAAGGATTCCATCGCATATGAAGCGTCTGATTCTGAGGCGGCAAAGACATACGTGAACGTAATTGCTGTTAAGGAAGGCAACGAGAACAGCGAGAAGATCCAGGCGTTGGTGAGCGTCCTGAAGTCTGACGAGATCAAGACATTTATCAATGACACATATGACGGCGCTGTCATTCCGTTTGAGGATGACGCTGATGCAGAAGCCGGGACAGAGGCTGCGACTGAGGCTGTTACCGAATAAAAACAGACCAGGCTGGTCCCCTGGGTTTCTCCATGCAGCCTCAGGCAATCGCTTTCTCGGGAAGCGGTCTGCAGATTGTGGGAGAAAAGGACTGTGAATAATATCAAAACGGGGGCTGTTATGGGATTTATATCTTGCAGCAGCCCCTGTTTTACGTTATACTCAATATTATTCAGAAGAGAACGGAAGAAGACTTGTCTCGGAATCTGGCGATTTCTGTGAAGTGGGGGAGTACGATGGAGGAAAGTATGGAACCGATTATTAAAATAGAACATCTGAATAAGGAGTTCAGGCAGAAGGATATGGACGTACACGCACTCAGGGATGTGAGCCTTGAGATATACAAGGGTGATATCTACGGGATCATCGGTATGTCCGGCGCAGGGAAGAGTACCCTTGTGCGCTGCCTGAATTTTCTGGAGCGCCCCACGGGGGGCAATGTCCTGATAGACGGAAAAGATCTTGCATCCCTTACGGAGAAGCAGCTTCGGGAAGCGCGTAAGGATATCGGAATGATCTTCCAGCATTTCAACCTGCTGATGCAGCGCAGTGTTGTGGACAACGTCTGTTTCCCGCTGGAGATTGCGGGTATGAAGAAGGGCGAGGCCCGGGTGAAGGCGATGGAATATCTGAAGATCGTTGGCCTGGAGGAGAAGGCGAAGGCCTATCCGGCGCAGCTTTCCGGCGGACAGAAACAGAGGGTAGCGATCGCCAGGGTACTTGCTTCCGACCCGAAGATCCTGCTCTGTGATGAGGCCACCAGTGCGCTTGACCCGCAGACGACGAAATCCATCCTGCAGCTTCTGAAGGAGATTAATCAGAAGTATGGTATCACCATCGTTGTAATTACGCACGAGATGACGGTCGTACAGGAGATCTGCAGCCATGTCGCGATCATCGACCACGGCAATCTCGTGGAGCATGGAAAAATGGAGGACATTTTCCAGTCTCCGAAGTCAAAAGAGGGAAAGCGGCTGATCTATCAGGGCTTTGAGCGTGTTGTGGAGATGAAGGGAAAGCGGTGTGTGCGTATCGTCTTTTCAGAGAATTCCTCCTTTGAGCCGGTCATAGGCAATATGGTGCTGGCCTTCAAGACTCCCGTCAATATCCTTTATGCGAATACGAGGGATCTGGACGGCGTGGCGAAGGGTGAGATGATCCTTCAGCTCCCGGAGGATAAGATTCTGGGAGACAAGATGATCACGTATCTGAAGGGCGCAAAACTGGGAGTGGAGGAACTGGAAGGTTATGTCGGATAAAAAAGTGACTGAGATGGCTGAAGAAATATTGAAAGCTGTAAAACCAGGAGGAGAGGAGTGGAAAGATTATGTGGGATGAAAAAATGATCATGATGATTGTCAGCGGGATTGGCGAGACTCTGTATATGACGCTGGTACCGACGCTTTTAGGCTATGTCATCGGGATGCCTCTGGGGATCCTCCTTACAGTGACGGACAAGGACGGCATCAGGCCGAATGCGGCGGTATATAAGGTGATTGATTTTATCTCCAATATTTTCAGGAGTATCCCGTTCCTGATCCTTCTGATCATGCTGATCCCGCTGACCAGGCTGATCGTAGGCAAGAGCTACGGCTCCAATGCCATGATCGTATCCCTGACGATCGCGGCGGCGCCGTACATTGCCAGGATGGTGGAGTCTTCCCTGAAGGAAGTGGATCACGGTGTGATCGAGGCGGCCCAGAGTATGGGAGCCAGCAACTGGACGATCGTCACGAAGGTGCTGCTGACAGAGGCGAGGACCTCTCTGATCGTAAACGCGACCATTGTCACAGCGACGATCCTCGGATACTCCGCTATGGCCGGTACAGTAGGCGCGGATGGACTGGGAGCCATCGCGGTGCGCTACGGCTACAACCGGTATCAGTTTGATGTCATGCTGGTGACAGTGATCATTCTGGTGCTGATGGTGCAGATCATGCAGGGTATCGGTATGATGCTTTCCCGGAAGTTTGACAGGCGGCGTACTTCATGACAA
>CAYLPF010000285.1:0-2250 GCA_964385485.1 uncultured Lachnospiraceae bacterium
CACGAACACCGGGTCTTCCTCATCCAGGATCTCCTTTATGGATTCTTTTATCTTCGCCGGGGCGGGTACATTCGGATTGCCCAGGCTGAAATCATAGACTTTGTCCGCGCCAAACTCGGCGGCCATCCGTTTGCCTTCCTCAAACATCGCGCGGATTGCAGAATTATTCTGCAGATACGGTTTCATTTTCTCTGCTATCATTTATCCTTCTCCATTCCATTTAGTTTTCAAAAGGAAACACGAACTGCGTCAGATGGAACCGGTCGCGCAGCCCCAGCAATTCCTTTTGTACTGATTCTCCTACCGGCACTCCCTTGTCCTTTCGGAACTGCCAGATCTCGTATTCCTTTTCGCCTGCCGTATAGATCCTGTCACAGCCCGGCGCTTTCTCAGACGCACGCAGCTCCCGCAGGATATCCCCGGCAGTCTTCTTAAAGGAATCCGCCCCCATAAATGCTTCTGTATCGATCGCAATAAAGAAATGGCCCAATGGATACGGGATCTTATTGCCCTGCTCATCGAAACCGCTCAGCATATGCAGGAAGCTTCCCGCCTGCAGCGCGGACGAAAGGATCTCTACCACAGTGGCGTATCCGTAGCCCTTGTATCCTCCCAGCTCTTCACCGATGCCGCCCAGGGGAGCCAGCGCCGCACGCTTTTCGTTCAGCGCCTTCAGAATATCCTCACTGTCTGTCATGGGCTTCCCATCCCGTCCGATGACCACACCGGCAGGCGTATCCCTGCCGTTTCTTGCATAATACTCAATCTTGCCGCGCTGGGAGATCGAGGTCGCGCAGTCAAGCACAAAGGGGAACTCCTCATCCGTCGGAAGTCCGAAGGTGATGGGATTCGTACCCAGCATATTTTCCACACCGAACGTCGGTGCAATGGACGGCCGGGCGTTTGTTCCCGTGATCCCGATCATATTGTTCTGTGTCGCCATCGTAGCATAATAGCCTGCGATCCCGTAATGCGTGGAATTGCGCACCGCCACCATGCCCATGCCATACTTCTTTGCCTTGTCGATCGCCATCTGCATCGACTTTGTGCCGACTACCATACCCATACCGTTGTGTCCGTCCACAACTGCAGTGGCTGCCATCTCCCGGACTACCTCAAACTGTGTCACAGGGTTCAGGATTCCCGCGTCGATCCTGTCAATATAGATCGGTTTAAAACGGTTGCAGCCGTGGCTCTCAATACCCCTGCGGTCACTTTCCAGCAATACATCCGTACAAACGAGGGCATCCTCCTTCGGAACACCCACCTTCTGAAATACCTCGGCCATAAAATCCCGCATCATATCCCATGGCACAAAAGGTCTCGTCTCCTGCATATTTTCCCTCCCAATACGATTATTCCACGGGCGGGGCTTTATCTGCAAAGCTCCGCAACGACCTGGTTGATCACCTTGCCGTCCGCCTTGCCCTTCAGCTCTCCCATCACAGCCTTCATGATCTGGCCCTTATTCTTCGTAGCCAGCACTTCCGCAAACTTCTCCTCCAGGATCGCTTTGATCTCTTCAGCGGAGAGAAGCTTCGGCGCATACTCTGAAATCACATCGTAGCGGAACTGGTACTCCGCCTTCAGATCGGATCTTGAGTCCGGACAGGTGTCAATCTGTTCCTTCACTGTCTTCATCTCCTTTAAGATCACGCGATCCGCCAGCTCCGCCGGAATATTATCGCGGCATCCCTCGTCGATCGCTGCCTTTTTTATCGCGGAGATCAGGGAGGAAACCGCCTCTTTTCTCGGCTTATCCTTTGCCTTCATCGCTGCTACCATATCTTTTCTCAATAATTCGATATCCATTTCATTTCCTCCTTTTCAACTACAGAAATTATTACAAATATCTCCGGAAAATGCAAGCGTTATTTCGTAATGTGCGCCTCCATATTGCGCTGAAAAAGACATGCACAGGCATTCGCCCCGCGCATGTCTTATTCTGGGATTTATTTTTTTATGTCAGGAAATCCTTCAGCCGCTTGCTTCTGGACGGATGGCGCAGCTTGCGGAGCGCCTTCGCCTCGATCTGACGGATACGCTCACGGGTAACGTTGAATTCCTTCCCGACCTCCTCAAGTGTCCTGGCTCTTCCGTCCTCCAGGCCGAAGCGCAGACGGACCACCTGGCGCTCACGGTCTGTCAGAGACTCCAGCGCAGTACTCAGCTCCTCCCGCAGCATGGAAAACGCAGCGGAATCCGCCGGTGAAAGCGCCGTATCGTCCTCTATGAAGTCTCCCAGATGGG
>CAYLPF010000286.1:0-2249 GCA_964385485.1 uncultured Lachnospiraceae bacterium
TGCGAACGAAGACGGAGCGTTTACGGTGAATCTGAAATAGCAGCGCAAGGATATCTTCTCTGTACAATGGCCGGAAATCCTGTTATAATTAGAGGACAAAAGGGTATTGGGGCTTGTGTACGCATTATCGGTGAAAAGCTTTCCAACCGTACGGTTGGAAAGCTTTGCGGAGAAGAACGATACTGAGAAGATGATTCTGGAGGTAATCAAATATGGGCGGAAAATATCAGATTGACACAGAGGAAAACAGGCAATTCCTGAAGGAGCAGACAGAGAGTCTCCTGTCTTTTGGACATCAGTTCCCGTCTCCGGGCGGTTCCTCTTATTATTTAGGCGATGACGGAACCCCGTGGAAGGAGCGCAGCCGGGAGACATGGATCACATGCCGTATGGCGCATGTATATAGTATCGGAACCTTCCTTGGACATGAAGGAAGCCGGGAGCTTGCCGCTGCGGCGATCAAAGGACTTCGGGGCGAGCTTCATGATGACAAAAACGGCGGATGGTATGCCGGGCTGACTGCGGAAGGCGGGATCCTGCCCAGCAAGCAATGCTATGCTCACGCCTTTGTGATTCTGGCAGCCACCTCAGGCATTCTGGCAGATATTCCGGGGGCAGGGGAACTGCTTTCGGACGCTCTGGAGCTTTATGACCTGCGTTTCTGGAATGAGGCGGAAGGACTTTCCTGTGATACCTGGAATACGGAGTTTACAGTTCTGGACGACTATCGCGGGCTGAATGCCAATATGCACAGTGTTGAAGCATTTCTGGCAGTTGCGGATGTCGCCGGAAAAGAAGAGTACCGGGTAAGGGCGGGACGTATTATCGACCAGGTGATTGGCTGGGCATCCGGAAACAACTGGAGGATTCCGGAGCATTTTACAAAGGAATGGGTCGCTGACCTGGAGTGCAACAGGGAAAAGCCGGATGACCAGTTTAAGCCTTACGGCGCTACTCCGGGCCACGGAATCGAATGGTCCAGACTGATCACCCAGTGGGCGCTTTCTACCTATAAGGAGAATCCGCAGGGCAGAGAGCGGTATCTCGAAGCTGCCGGGAATCTGTATAACCGCGCGGTGGCAGATGCGTGGAACGCTGACGGGGCGCCGGGAATCGTCTATACCACAGACTGGGAGGGAAAGCCCGTGGTTCATGACAGGATGCACTGGACTCTGGCGGAAGCCATCAACACCTCGTCTGTCCTGTACCATGTAACAGGCAAAGAGAAATACGCGGATGATTATGAGCAGTTTATGAAATATCTGGATGAAAAGGTAGTGGATCACAAGAATGGTTCCTGGTTCCATCAGTTGGACGGGAACAACCGTGTGATCGGAACAGTCTGGCCGGGCAAATCAGACATTTACCATGCGCTGCAGGCTACCCTCATTCCCTGTTTTGCGCCGGATGTTTCAATTGCGCTTGCTGTAAAGCAGATGAAGAAAGTTTCTTAATAAGGCAGCCGAAAAGTGAGTGCATGTCGCCTGACCCGGCGAAATTTAATACGAAACGATTAAGAGATAGCCGTTCCTGAACTTTGTTGAGAGCAGGACGGCTATTTCTTATGTCATAGGAAACTTCGTCTCCTGTGACACATGATGCTGATGGTCTTTCGCAAATAATCCGTAAATTAAAAACTACTGATTTTTTGACAATGACAATTGCTTTTTGCAAATAAACCTATTTATCCTATTGACAAAATAGGTTTACAGTGATATTATCACCTTAGATTTTAGAAGTACAAACAGGAAGGCAGGAAGAAAAATGGCTGTTTACGGATTCATGAACATAAAAATGTATTCATGTTGTTGCCGGATGCGGGATTCCCGGGAGTTCTATGCATCTGGCGGCTTTGATATGGTTTTTTTTCATGCCGCATGAGGTCATAGGATCTGCGAATAGATTCGCCCGGGAGTTCAGGTTCCCGGGTTTTTTTGTTGCAGGAAACGCATATCTTTCAAAGAGGGCGCCGATACCGAAGCGCAGGAGAACATAGTCAGGGAGAGAAAAAGCATGAATTGGGAATTTATATTCAAATATCTGCCGATGTACCGCAAAGCGGCGTGGCTGACGGTCAAAATCGGGTTGATGGGAGTCATCCTGGCAATTCTGATCGGCCTGCTTTGTGCGGCGGTACAGTATTACCGCATCGCCGTATTCAGGCAGATTGCCGCGGTTTATATTGAATTGAGCAGGAATACGCCGCTGCTTGTGCAGCTGTTCTTTATTTACTATGGATTGCCCAAAAT
>CAYLPF010000287.1:0-2246 GCA_964385485.1 uncultured Lachnospiraceae bacterium
GTCACACATCCTCAATCTGCCAGTCAATCGGCTCTATCCCGTTTTGCTCCAGAAATTTATTTGTCCGCGAAAACGGCCTGCTGCCGAAAAATCCGCGGTACGCGGAAAGCGGGCTGGGATGCGGCGCTTCCAGGATCAGATGCTTCGGATTGTTCAGCATGGACTTTTTCATCTGTGCGGGACGCCCCCACAGGATAAAGACGATCGGCCGGTCGATCTCATTCAGGATACGGATCGCCGCATCCGTAAATTCTTCCCAGCCAATACCCCGGTGCGAATTCGCCTGATGCGCCCGGACAGTGAGCACCGTATTCAGCAAAAGTACGCCCTGCGTGGCCCATTTTGTCAGATATCCGTTGTTGGGGATATCACAGCCGCAGTCCTCATGCAGCTCCTTGTATATATTCATAAGGGACGGCGGGATCTCCACGTCCGGCTTCACAGAAAAACAGAGCCCATGGGCCTGCCCGTCCCCGTGATACGGATCCTGCCCCAGGATCACCACCTTCACCTTACCAAGCGGAGTGAAAGCGAACGCATTGAAAATGTCATCCGCAGGCGGATAGATCACATGAGTCCTGTACTCCTCATTTACTATTTTGTACAATTTCGCGTAATACGGCTTTCCAAATTCCGGTTTAAGCGGAATAAGCCAGTCATTTGAAATCGGCGGCATGTAAATCCCTCCTCTCACAGTCTCACCGAAACGCCCCTGTCTCTCAGATACTTCTTTACCTCCCGTATCTCCAGCTCCTTATAGTGGAACAGTGACGCAGCCAGGGCCGCGTCCGCCTTCCCTTCCGTCAGCGCATCATAAAAATGCTCCATCGTACCGGCGCCGCCCGAAGCGATCACCGGCACCGACACATGTTCCGCGATCGTCCGGGTCAGCTCGATATCGTATCCTGACTTCGTTCCGTCGCAGTCCATACTTGTCAGCAGAATTTCTCCCGCACCGAGTCGGTCCGCCTGCATTGCCCATTCCACAGCGTCGATCCCCATATCGACGCGGCCGCCGTTCTTAAAAATATTCCAGCCGGAACCATCGGGCCGGCGTCTCGCATCGATCGCCACAACGACGCACTGGCGGCCGAATTTTTCCGCTGCTTCCCGGATAAGCCCGGGATTCATGATCGCGGCAGAATTCACTGATATTTTATCGGCTCCCTCCCGCAGAAGCAATTTAAAATCATCTACAGTGCGGATACCGCCTCCCACGGTAAAGGGAATAAAAACCTTTTTTGCTACCTCTCTTACCATATCTACGACGGTACTTCTCGCATCGGAGGAAGCCGTAATATCCAGAAATACCAGTTCATCCGCACCGGCTTTATCGTACGCTGCGGCTATCTCCACCGGGTCTCCGGCATCCTTCAGATTGACGAAATTCACTCCCTTTACCACACGTCCGTTATGTACGTCCAGACATGGTATGATCCTTTTTGTAAACATGGTACATTCTTCCTTTCCGGGGCTGTCATATAACGAGTCCAAAAATTCCCTAACTGATCGCAGCAGTATAAGCTGCAGTTCTATTCCCCAGCAGATATCCGGATAAAATTCTTCAGGATCGCAAGCCCCACGTCGCTGCTCTTCTCCGGGTGGAACTGGCATGCAAAAATATTCCCCTGTTCAATGGACGCGTGAATGTGCGCCGCATATTCCGTTGATGCCTTCACAATTTCCCCGTTCCCGGCCTGCAGATAATACGAGTGTACAAAATATACATAAGAGCCCTCAGGAATTCCTTCAAAAAGCCTTCCCGGATGGTCATACTGCAAAGAATTCCATCCCATATGCGGAATTTTGAGTCCTTCCTGCTCCGGTATCCTCAAAATCTTACCCCTGCAGATCCCGAGCCCTTCGACTCCCGGTGATTCCTCGCTGGACTCGAAAAAGAGCTGAAGCCCAAGGCATATGCCAAGCAGCGGCGTTCCCTTCGCTGCCACTTCTTTGATGACCTCCACCAGATCATACTGATGCAGCTTTGTCATCGCATCCCCGAAAGCGCCTACTCCCGGCAGGATCACCTTGTCCGCTCCCAATATCTGCCCTTTATCCCGGGTAATGACCGGAGTCTCGCCAAGATGATCCAGGGCTTTTTCCACACTTTTCAGGTTACCGGCATCGTAGTCAATAATCGCTATCATTAGTTTTTCTCCTATAAACAGGCATTTTTACGAATCAGCCTGACAACAGTTTTTCTGTACGAAAGAAAAAGGAGTGCCATAAAACTACAGCATTCC
>CAYLPF010000288.1:0-2241 GCA_964385485.1 uncultured Lachnospiraceae bacterium
TTACTATGAAAATACCCTTTTCCGCGAAGCGGAAAACTGAGTTCAGGGATGCACCATGCGCGATAACACTTTCATGCGCAGTGGTACGTTCAAAGCGCATGGGGTTTACTATCATAGAAGTGCTTTAGTATTTTGAGGTCGGTGTGATGAAACAGATAAAAATCGTTTATAAAGGCGGCGAAGGGGAGCTGATCGAGAAGAAATCGCGGTTCATTGCGACGGTGGCTCCGGTGAACAGCGAGGAGGAAGCGCTTGAGTTCATTGCCGCCATGAAAAAGAAATACTGGAATGCGACACATAATTGTTCTGCATTCGTAGTTGGCGGGAATTATGAGATCCAGCGCTGCAGCGATGACGGGGAGCCCCAGGGAACGGCGGGGCGTCCCATGCTTGACGTACTGCTGGGAGAGGAGATACATAATGCCGCTGTGGTGGTTACGAGGTATTTCGGCGGGACGCTGCTGGGTACCGGCGGCCTTGTGCGGGCGTATTCCAGGGCGGTGCAGGAAGGGCTCAGGGGCAGCACAGTCATTGAAAAGAAGGAGGGTGCGCTGCTGCGCATCCGCACGGACTACAATGGCATCGGGAAGATCCAGTACCTCCTGGGACAGAGAGGCCTGATAATCACGGACTCGAAGTATACGGATATCGTTGTGGTGGAGACGCTGGCGCCGGAAGATTCGATCAGGGAGCTGCGCTCTGCTGTGACAGAGGCTACAAACGGAAAGGCGGAATTTCTGGCGGAGGAGACGGTGTGCTTTGCATTTCTTGATGGAGAGCCGCTGATCTTCTCGTAGAAGCGTCCGGCCAGAGTGAAAATCACTTCGCTGTTTCACCGGGTTCAGGATTCCCGGCAAAGCGCGGGGGATCGCTTTGTTATTCCACAGGACGCAGGATTCCGGCCAGAGCGGGGAAGTGTGGATCAGGAAAGGAAATTGTGACTTATTATGTGCAATCAAGATGGCAGTTCGTATGAAGCGCCGATCGGAGTGTTTGATTCCGGCGTTGGCGGCCTTACGGTGGCAAGGGAGATCATGAGGAATCTTCCGAATGAACGCATTGTTTATTTTGGGGATACGGCGCGGGTGCCGTACGGAAGCAAATCGAAGGATACGGTGATCCGATATTCGAGACAGATCATCCGGTTCCTTCAGACGCAGGGAGTCAAGGCGATCGTTATCGCCTGCAATACAGCCAGCGCTCTGGCGCTGGAGACAGTAGAAAAGGAGTTTGACCTTCCGATCATCGGCGTCGTGAAGCCGGGGGCGCTGGTAGCCGCAGGGACGACGAAGAATGGCCGTATCGGGGTGATCGGCACAGAGAGTACGATCAACAGCCATATGTACCGGCAGCTGATCCTGCAGTATGATCCCGATATTACGGTATACGGCAGGCCGTGTCCGCTGTTTGTCCCCCTCGTGGAGGAGGGATGGCTGAAGGATCCGGTGACGGAGGAGGTGGCAAGGCGTTATCTGAAGGATCTGCTGCAGCATGATATTGATACGCTGATCCTTGGCTGTACCCATTATCCGCTGCTTCGCTCCCTTATCGGAAGGATTGCGGGGGATCAGGTACAGCTTGTCAACCCGGCATATGAGACTGCCCGGGAACTGGGGCTCCTTCTGGGGCAGAAAGGGCTTGCCAATCCGGGTGAAAAAGCGCCGGGCAGGGAACCGTACCGATTCTTTGTCAGTGATGCGGCGGACAAATTTAAAAATTTTGCGAATTCAATTCTTCCGTATGACATCGAGACGACCCGGAAAATCAACATCGAGGAGTATTGAGAATTATGACAGAAGATATTTTGATCAGTGTGAAGGGCTTGCATACACTGGACAATGCGGACGAGGATCAGGAGATCGAGGTGTTTTCCGCCGGAAAATATTATTTCAAAAACGGAAGGCACTATATTCTATACGAGGAACAGGCGGATGACAGCGGCGACATCGTGAAAAACAGGATCACGCTGAAAGATGGCTGCATTGAGGTGCAGAAGAAGGGATCCGTCAATTCCAGAATGGTGTTTGAGCAGG
Source organism: uncultured Lachnospiraceae bacterium (assembly GCA_964385485.1). Taxonomy (GTDB): domain Bacteria; phylum Bacillota; class Clostridia; order Lachnospirales; family Lachnospiraceae; genus Choladousia. The sequence goes on from CAYLPF010000288.1 coordinate 2,034, forward strand.
ACAAAAAGAATTCAAGCTGGTATAATACGCCTTTCGGCGACCTGATGGCCGGGACGACGGTCACGGACATGCGGGTGACCGAGGATGAGAATCTGATCGATATCCGGGTCAGCTATGAACTGGAAGTGAATTATGAACACGTTGCTGACTGTAATATACAGATCAAAGTGATGGCGAAAGACAGCGGGCTGTTCAGCCTGCGGTAAGA
>CAYLPF010000289.1:0-2241 GCA_964385485.1 uncultured Lachnospiraceae bacterium
CAGGCTGCGTTTCCAAGTCTAATCTGCGCAGGTTCATTTTCATGTACCCATTAGCCCTATATCTCACATCGCCCCATCCTTCATCAGCATCACCTTCACCGTTTTCAGCAATATCCGAAAGTCTCTTCCCATACTCCAGTTATTGATATACTCGGTATCCAGTCTGACGACTTCCTCGAAATCCGTGATATTGCTGCGGCCGCTGACCTGCCACAGCCCGGTAATGCCCGGCTTCATAGACAGCCTGGCGCGATGATGCGGTTCATATTTCAGCCACTCATCCACGGTAGGAGGCCTTGTCCCGACAAGGCTCATATCTCCTTTCAAAACATTGAAAAACTGCGGAAACTCATCGATGCTCCAGTCCCGTATATAATTTCCTATGCCTTTTTTTGTCCTTCCGTCCGGCAGCTGTTTGCTGCCGATGATACGCGGATCCCAGTCAAGCTTGAACATCATGCCGTTTTTGACGCGATTCTGTGCCATCAGCTCTTTTTTGCGTTCTTCCGCATCCATGTACATACTGCGGAATTTGTACATTTTAAATATTTTCCCGTTCCGTCCCACTCGATCCTGAACGAAGAAAATGGGGCCTGGTGATTTTATATAAATGATCGGGGCAATGAAAACAAACAAAACCGCAGTAACCAGACAGCCTGCCAATCCGCCCAGAATATCCAGGAGCCGTTTGCCGACCTGTTCTCTGTTCGAAATAGTATTCTTACTGGCGGTGACCACAACGTAATTTTCAAGCTTTTCCATTTCCTGTTTGCAGTCTATGACATCTGCCAGTTCCTCGATCTCCACATGAACCGTAAGTCCCATCTCGATGCATTGGTTGATAATATCGGTTATCGCGATATCTCCTCTTAACTTCATGATAAGGACTTCATCGACCCATTCATGGCAGAGATAGGCCATCATGGTGTCCAGATTCGCAACGACCGGGATCCCATCGATCCTTTTGCCGATCATATTCTGGTCTGAAATAACAAAACCAGCGATATCGAACATTGCGAACTTTTTTTCTGAAACATCCTTTGCAATTCTTCTTGCGTCTCTGCGTGAGCAGACGACCAGCATTGACCGTTTATTGATCAATACGTCTGCATTCATGATATGGTGTTTCCACACCAGACGGACGCCATATGAAAATATAAAATAGTAAATAACCAGAAGAAGGATCGTTGTACGGGAATAAACGCTGCTTTCTTTTGATAAAAATAAATAAAAGGTTACAAAAGCTTCCACCAGGAAAATATGTGAAACGGTGGTTATTAATTCTTTATAATAACCTCTTTTCAATACATTTTTCATCGTTCCATAGCAGAAAATGACGATCAGATCTGCCATGGTATAGATCAATATGATTTTCCGATATTCCAGAACCATATACGGATTCTGTACGCCATGCCGCAGCATATACGCAATGATAAACGCCGCGTGCAAACACAGAATATCCAATAGAATAAAATCAAAATGTTTCAACCAACCGTCCGCTCTTTTTCGATACATACCAAATTTCTCTTTTACTCCCTGCGTTCATCCACCGGTCTAACCGTTAACTGCAGTTTCTTCCGTTGCTGCATCGTTCCTCCCGATCACAACATATACATCCACACTCTCCGGCAGCGTTTCTCCCTCTCCCGGTTCGATCCCGGTATAGACTTTCCCCTGCCGAATTACACAGTCCGGGAATATCTGCTCCAGCCCTTCTGTCTTTGCTCCGGTTCCCGTATAGAGCACGGTGTTGTCTTCTATCTCCCCGTCGTAGCTGGCGGATACAACCTTGCGGTATCCCAGCCCCTCAAGGCGATCCTTCCAGTTCCCTGCGACGCCCGGTTTCTTTGTACCGTTCAGCACAAGAACCGTCTGCAATTTTTCGGCGGAAGAAATCTCGGCAGATGAAATCCTGATTTCGCCTACGGTTTCGTCCTCCGATTCCACCTCCGAATCACTTTCCGGCGTTTCTGCCGCATTACTCTCTGGAAGTGTCTGTCCGGCCTGCTCTTCCGAGCCTGCTCTGGAATCATCTGTTTTTTTCTCTGATTCCGGATTCACAGCACCTTTGGATGGGGAAGCCGTGCCGGCCTCTGAAGCTTTCGTTTTTTCCTGCGCCGCTTCGCTCTCTGACTCGGTCTCCCGGAGCCGTTCCGTCATGATATATTCTGTCTCATTTTCAGCCGCCTGCCTGATCTGCTCTTCGTACGCCTTCTGACGTTCCTTTGAACTGAATACAAA
>CAYLPF010000290.1:0-2228 GCA_964385485.1 uncultured Lachnospiraceae bacterium
TTCTTAACGCAAATTTAACGCCGTTCTCCGGAATCTAACACACATTTCATGGCCTCCGTGCAATAATCGAAACAGGAAAACTACCGCCGGAGGCATGAAATGGAACAAATGAAAAAGCGCTTATCTTCCTCGCAGATTATTATTCTCGGCTTTGCCGCCGCCATTCTTTCTGGCAGTTTTCTGCTGATGCTGCCGTTTGCGACCAGAGACGGAAGGGGAGCGGGATTTGCGGATGCGCTGTTTACAGCTGCCTCGGCTGTCTGTGTGACGGGTCTCGTAGTGCAGGATACGGCCACGTACTGGAGTATCTTCGGACAGGCGGTCATCATTTTTCTGATCCAGATAGGCGGTATGGGTGTGGTGACGGTGGCTGTGGCTCTCGCATTGTTTTCAGGAAAAAAGATCAGCCTGAAGCAGAGAAGTACCATGCAGGAGGCTATCTCAGCGCCAAAGGTGGGCGGCATTGTGCGTCTCACAGGCTTTATTGTCAGGACGTCTTTGCTTCTGGAGCTTCTGGGCGCAGCGGTTATGGCGCCGGTCTTCTGCAAAGAGTTTGGCATTGGCAGGGGCGTCTGGTACGCAGTGTTTCATTCGATCTCCGCTTTCTGCAATGCGGGTTTTGACCTGATGGGCTGCCGGACGCCGTATTCCTCCCTCACATATTTTAAAGAGAACCCTGTCATCGATCTTTCCGTCATGGCGCTGATCGTCATCGGAGGTATCGGCTTTATGACCTGGGATGATATAAAAACGAACAGGCATCACATCAGGAAATACAGGATGCAGAGCAAGGTGGTGCTTGTCACAACGGTTCTTCTGATCCTGCTCCCCGCAGCGTACTTTTTCTTTTTTGAGTTTGCGGAGACTCCGCTTGCAGAGCGCGTCTGGACTTCCCTGTTTCAGTCCGTTACGCCCAGAACCGCCGGCTTCAATACGGTAGATCTGACACAGATCAGTGAAACGGGACTTTTTCTCATGATCATACTGATGCTGGTGGGCGGCTCCCCGGGGTCAACGGCCGGCGGCATGAAGACAACAACGTTTGCTGTCATACTGTCCACGGTTGGTTCCGTGTTCCGGCGCGAAGAGCATACGCATCTTTTCGGGCGCAGGGTCGAAGAGGGAACTGTCAGGAACGCGGCGGCTGTGCTGACAATGTATCTGACGCTGTTTCTGGCCGGGGGACTCGTCATCAGCCGCATAGAGGAGCTGCCGCTTCTGACGTGCCTGTATGAGACGGCGTCGGCGGTCGGTACGGTGGGGCTGACGCTTGGCATTACGCCGAAGCTTGGAATGATATCCAGAAGCATCCTGATCCTGCTGATGTATCTCGGAAGAGTTGGCGGGCTGACGCTTGTGTTTGCCGCGCTTTCCGGTCATCAGGGGAATACGGTAAGGCTGCCCCGGGGGAAAATAACGGTTGGATAAGGAGGATCTTATGAAAACAATACTTTTGATCGGGCTTGGCCGCTTTGGCAGGCATATTGCCATGAAGCTGAATGACCTGAACCATCAGATCATGGCCGTGGACCAGAACGAGGAGCGGGTAAATGCGGCGCTTCCATTTGTGACGAACGCGCAGATCGGAGACAGTACGAATGCGGAATTCCTTCTTTCCCTTGGTATCCGTAATTATGACGCATGTATCGTGGCGATAGGCGATAATTTTCAGAATTCCCTTGAAACAACATCCCTTTTAAAAGAGCTGGGGGCAAAGAAGGTGGTGGCAAGGGCGGCAAAAGGCGTACAGGAAAAGTTCCTTCTTCGAAATGGCGCGGATGAGGTGGTCTATCCGGAAAAGCAGCTGGCAGCCTGGACTGCGATCCGGTGTTCCTCAGAGCATATTCTGGATTATATAGAGCTGGACGGAGATTATTCGATTTTTGAACTGGATGTCCCGGTGGAGTGGAACGGCAGAACAGTTTTTGAACTGGACATCCGGAAGAAGTACGGCATCAATATACTTGGGATCCGGGAAAACGGGAAATTCAATATGAATATCACGCCGGATCTCATACTTGGAAGGGATAATTCCATACTGGTTCTCGGGCAGCATAAGGCGGTTCAGAAATGCTTCAGGATCTGAGCAGAAAACTCCGGATAGCTGCAGATGTAATTATATGTACGAGGTGAAATGGATGGGTGATATACTGATGCTCCTGGCGACCATGGCGGTATTCATATTCGGAGGCTTCGCGGTGAAAAAGTCGGAAGCATATATGCGGGAG
>CAYLPF010000291.1:0-2212 GCA_964385485.1 uncultured Lachnospiraceae bacterium
TTAGCTTTACCGTAATTGTGCTCACGGAACTTGGAAAGTAATTACTGGTATAGGTATAGGAATAGCCTGGCGCTCCCATCCAGAATACCTCCGGGAAATCATAGATAAACGCGTCGTAGGCCGACTGCATGATCTGTCGTATCGATTCCTGCGCCGCTTCCCGGCCAGCCTCATCCGTAAAGGAAAGTGAAGACGCCAGAGTGACAGAAAGCGTTGAACCGTCCGCTACCGCAGTTCTGGAATCCACGTATGCCGCTTTCATCGCGTTATACACGCTTTTGGCGTTTCCTGACAGCTGCGCCCCGTAAGAATCCGTGTAGACGCCAGCCATATATACGCGGCTCTTTTGCATGACCGCACAGGAAGCATAGCCGCTCTCCTGCACCTGTCCCTCTACTGTCTGGAGCAGTTCCTCGCATATCTCTGTCTCCGCCGGGATTTCTGACGCATCCACCTCTTCGATTTCGAGAAGTATATCGTCTCCGCCGGAGACTACAGCGTTCCCCAGACTGTCCGCGGCTTCCTCCTCATCCGTGGATAACGCCGTCTCTTCCGTCACCTCCGCATCCGCAGATGATGCCGGCTCTTCCGCATTTTCTGTACCCGTGGATGATGCTGTCAGTTCCGCATCTTCCGCGTCTGCCGATGATGCTGTCAGTTCCGCATCTTCCGCGTCTGCCGATGATGCTGTTTGTTCCGCATCTTCCGCGTCTGCCGATGATACTGTTTGTCCCGCATCTTCCGTTTCAGAAACACTGCTTTCCTCTGATACGTCGATCAGGATTTCATCTGAAATGACCGCCGCTGTTCCATCCGGCGCTTCGGTACCCTCCGCGCTGCCTGTCACCTCATCCGCTGCGACGGACTCCGACACAGCGCTGCCCGTTTCATCCAACAGAATTTCTTCTGCCACAGCTCCGCTTACCGGCACAACAGCCATAAGAGCCGCCATCATCAGCGCAAGCAGTTTTTTTCTCATGTAACCGCCTCCTCGCTTACCTTGCTTCTCCCATAAAAAACAACGCCAACGTTCCCGGCCCGGAATGCGCCCCTATCGTCGGGCCCACCGGGCTGATCAGGAATTTCTCTATCCCGAAACGTTTCTTCACTTCCTCCTGCACATACAGCGCGTCCTCATAGCAGTCACCGTGGCTGATAAACACCACATCATTCTGGCTCCGGTAGCTGCCCATCTGCTTCTCCATATTGTCCACCAGTACATTCAGCGACTTCTTCCGCCCGCGCACCTTCGAAAGCGGGATCAGATGCCCCTCATCGTCTACATGCAGCACCGGTTTTAAGTTGATCATCGTCCCCAGAACCGCCGCTGTCTTTGAGACACGGCCGCCGCGATAAAGGTGGAACAGGTCGTCCACCGTAAAATTGTGGCATACATGGAGCTTGTTCTCCTCCACCCATTTTACCAGTTCATCGTAGGAAAGCCCTGCCGCCTGATGCTCCAGAGCCTTATGGACCAAAAGCCCTTCTCCCATGGAAGCTGCAAGGGAATCCACCACAGTGATCCGGCAGTCCGGCTGCTCCTCCATCAGCTCCTCCGCAGCCAGACGCACACTGTTGTATGTGCCGCTTAAACCGCTTGAAAAAGCAATGTGAATAATATTTTTATTTATCTTCAGAAATCCCAGCAGCTTCTTCTTCGCCTCCTCGGGATTGATCTGAGAAGTCGTAGGCATACAGCCCTCGCGCATCTTCCTGTAAAATTCCTCTGAAGGAAGTGAATTCTCTGCCGTATAGGTCTTACCATCCAGCAAATAGGTCAGAGACATGGTCGGAAGCTCATGCTCTTTCAGATATTCTTCCGGAAAATCAGCCATATTATCAGTAGTTATCAAGTATTCCATCACAACTGCCCTCCCTGAAATCGAAACTTATTCTGAATTCCTGTAAATCATAACACGAATCCCTTCTCATTTCAAACTATTTATAAAATCAGGTATCATAAAGCCTGCCCACGCGAAATAAAATAGAATAACGAATAATAATTATCGGAGCAAGCTATGAATTCCAAGCCCAGAATAATCGTACTGAAGCTGCGGGAAATTATTTACACACTGATGCTCCTGTTCCTCGTGGTACTGCTCGTCATCTGCCTCATACTGATGTTTTCCGGCAAGGCAAAAAAGAGCGGCGCCCAAAGCAGCACATCAGCAGAAACCTCTGCCGCACAAGATACAGAAGCCTCCCCGGAAAC
>CAYLPF010000292.1:0-2211 GCA_964385485.1 uncultured Lachnospiraceae bacterium
AGATTGTCTTAGTCTCCTCCAATGTGGCCTACATGCCGCAGCCGGTATTTGGCGGGTATGCGCATTATGCGGCGTCCAAGGGCGGCGTTATCTCCATGACCTATGAAATTGCCAAGGAACTGAAACGCTTCGGTATCATGGTCAATTCAGTCGCTCCCGGCGGTATGATGACACCGGGCGGCCTTACCAATGGCCCTGTCCGTTCTTTAACTCCGGAAAAGCAGATGGAAATCGGAAAAGAACTGACAGTTGCAAAACTGGATCAGGTTCCTACCGCCGACTCCGTTGCTATGGTGATCTACGGCATGTGTACGCGCATGGCGGACGGAGTTACCGGAGAATGTATTGTGGCAGACAGCGGCATGATGAGAAATATCGTGTCATATCAGCCCGCTATTGAACAGTATCCGCCTGCAGAATAAAATATCATATCTCAGATACGGCTCAGATACGTCAGCCCGGAAGGCTGCGTATCTGAGCCGGAAAAATACTGTGCCCACCAGCTAAAACGCTGGATTTTGTCCCGCGGTATCAGACAATAAGAAACTGTGACTGCATCAGCATCCAGTTTGCTCTCCACCACCGCATCAGCTGCCAGTACCCGGCTCCCCGAAGCTGAAATTCCTGAATCAGGTTAAATTTTGCCTGAATACTGCGCACATCCTCAAACCATACCTCGTGCCGGATCCCATTGAAATAATATTGAAAATATGGTGATTGGGCGGTTTCGTCGAAGAAGATGGAAGCGCCGTTTCGCACAGCGATCTGAACAGCTTCCACATTTCCGATCGTTGTGGCTGCGGTCGTATCTCTTATATAAGGCAGCGGCCAGTCATACCCGTAGTTGGGAATACCGAGGTTTATCTTTGATACGGGAATTTCGGTGACGGCGTATTCGACGACGCGGCGCACCATGTTGAGCGGTGCAACCGCCATATTCGGCCCATATTTATACCCCCATTCATACGTCATGAGAAGAACGGAGTCCGCCGCCCATCCGAGTGCCCCGTAGTCCTTACCCTCATAGAGCAGCCCGGGCTGTCCGGCAGAAGTTTTTGGAGCCAGAGCGACAGAGGTGGCATAACCCAGCGGGCGCAGCGTCCCGGCCACATCGGCCACAAAGCCGGTAAACGCGTCCCGGTCATCGGCGAGGATATATTCAAAATCAATGTCCACTCCACTGTACCCCTTTTCTTCTATTATCTCCAGCAGCTGTCCGATCAGGTTCTGCTTGTATGCGGGATTTTGTACTACGGAGTGGATCAGGTTATTATTAAACTGTCCGTCCGGGCCGAAGGGAGTCAGTGTAAGAACGGAGCGGACTCCCATATTTTGAGCCTCTGTTATCATCCATACGTCATCCGGCACGGGCGGTATCAGATTGCCCTCCATGGTAAAACCGTAGGAAAATATGTACAGATCCGTGAGAAAAGGCAGCGTCTGCCGGAGAACCCAGGGACTGATATTCGTATACGCATATCCAAAAGAGACAAGCTCCGGTTTCGGAGCCTGTGGGGAAGGTGTGTTAATGAGGAGCGACTGGCCGATTGCCAGAGTATACGGTGGTATCAACTGATTTACAAAGGAAATATCCTCTGGCGATACCCCGAAGGCAGAAGCGATAGAATAAACGGTGTCACCGGGCTTTACAATATATATTTCCATATGGATACCTTCAGAAGATATTTTATGATAAAACATATGCGGAAGAAGAGATGCATATTCAAGGATTTTCAGATATAGGCGATACGATAATAATCCTGCATTAGCGCTGGAACGGAAAGAAGATCAGGCTGTTCTTTTTTGTTGCTGAAAATGGTAAACGTGATATAATAAACTACAGGATTCAAATAAGTCTGAAGCATGCGCGAAGATACAGGCTCAGCCGGTCTGAAATATATGCGCATGGGACAGAACAATGAATTCTGACAGCATGCTCAGGAATATATATTATTATTATTCAAAGAAGAAAGAAGGAAGGGCAGAAACATGTACGACCAGCTGACAGAAAGCGACGTCAAAAAAATAGAAGAGGAGATCGAGTACCGCAAGCTTGTGGTGCGTAAGGAAGCGATCGAGGCGGTGAAGGAGGCCAGGGCTCACGGCGATCTCAGCGAGAATTTTGAATATCATGCGGCAAAGCAGGACAAGAATAGGAATGAGAGCCGCATCCGCTATCTGGAGAGGATGCTGAAGACGGCGAAGGTGATC
>CAYLPF010000293.1:0-2208 GCA_964385485.1 uncultured Lachnospiraceae bacterium
AGATCGTCAATCCTGAAAATACCATGGTGCAGAGCTTTGAATAGTCCTGCCAGCCGCGCCTTTTGAACCAGATAAACGCGCCCCCTACATATGGGAACCAGAATATATATGGTACAATAAAAACTTCACAGAATGGAATCAACTCATCCAGTTTGCAGTGGATGATATACTCCGGCTTTACATTTACCTCCAGCCAGTGAAATACAATCAAATAAAATGCAAGATAACTTAATGCAATCGCATATGGATGAGCCTTAAACCATCTCTTGACCTGCTCTACTCGTCCTGTTCTCATACTGCCTCTCCCCATTCAGTATCTGACCTCTTCTAACTCCTGTTATCTTTTCAGCGGCTCTTATGATAACACTTTTCATTTTGCCTTTCAACCGCAATTATTAACTAATTTTCCGGCGTTTTTTACTATTCTCTCACATAATGTCCAATAAGCGGCGATGATGATGCATCATAATCCTCTTCACTGGATACGGACACGTCTACCGTGTCATTATTCAGGTTAAATACTACTACATGATGGTCATCACCATTGTACACTGCCTGATAATCCTTCACAGCGGCAGTACCGGAAATCCCCGACTGGGCGAATGAAAATGAGATCGACTCCGGGTCTGTCATGCTGATGGTCACTGTCTCTTCATCACCAATATATGTGCCGGACCATTCATCTCCCTGATCCTGTCCTTCTGCCAGGGCCGGATCCTCCGTATCATTCTCCGCAGCTTCCGCATCTTCATCCGGGATCACATCTCCCACAGGCTCACCGTCTTCCTCCGGACTGTCTCCTGTCTCTGAAGCCTCCTGCACTGTACCTGAAATATCCTGGTTCCCGTCGGAAACACTCCCTGAATTGTCCGCCGCCTGCCCGCTTCCTGATACCTGACTGTCCGATGCATCAGATGCGCTGCTGTCCGGGGAGCCCGTCTGTACTCCGGATACAGACTGACTGCCCGCCTGAGTACCGGTGTTCCCATCCTGTGTGCCGGAAGACGGCGCAGTTCCCTGCTCCGAAGAGGTACACGCTGTCAGCACCAACGCTCCCGCAACCGCTGCCGCAAATATGATTAATATTTTTTTCTTCATGTTATTGTCTCCTTCCATATATGCCCGAACACAAACCCCTCATATGTTTGTCCATTTTAACACGTTTTATTTTCTTTGTCATAGATTTTTGTTTTTTTTAAGAAAAACATTCGTTTTACGTTATATTTCGATGTTTTCCCCGTTATTTATTATTGACAGTTGCCGATGGTACTGCTGCAGCCTGTGCCGGGCGATCTCCATATCCATGGAAAAGTACAAAAACAGCACATGACAGTCCACCATTTTCCACTCATAGCTGCCCATGTAGGTAATATAGCTGCTCCACCAGTAATCACCGATACGGCTGACATACCCTTCCTCCAGCGGGATCCGGTGGATCTTCCTGCTGAGGGCGGCTATATCCTGCAGGGACCGCAGTTCCTTTGCCGTGCTTCCCGACAGCTTTTCCGCCGCGAAGCGTCCCTGATTCCATCGGGTATTTTTGCAGAAGCTCAGGTAGGAATCGGCCGCCCTGCTCATTCCCTGCAGCACCGATGCCTTACTGGAGGCCTCCACTATAAAATATGCGCAATCATCTGTGATGCAGAACGTGTAAATATGCCAACCTTCCGCCATCTGAATATCAAGGACAATATCCAGCAGCTTTTTCTTGTTCCTTTCATCAGCGAAAATATAGCGTTTTCCTTTCATGATGTGATAACAGATCTTCTTAGAATTAATTTGATGTGACATTTCGATTGCCCCTTTCTCCCTTGACTAAAGCAGATTCAGTTGCTGATACTGCCCCTGTGCTGGCAAATATATCACTTTTACATAATAATTTCAACATACTGTTTCAAAAAGTGTCATTTATTTTCTATATAAAATGACACCCTTTCTGATGTGGAAAAAAGGGTCCTCAACTGAAAAGGGTGTAACAGATCGTTACACCCTTCACTTTTTATAATGGTCAGTCTGATCCGTCCGATGCGGTAAAGCTCTGGCCGTATACGCTGCTGTACTCATTGACACGGCTGATGATACGGTCCGCCTCCGTTCCCTGCGCCGGCGTCGGCTGGTAATTGTTGTAGCCCGACACAGAAGAAATGGAACACGGGATGATCTCTATCTGGCTGTCCGCAAGTACGCCGTCCTGGCTGACCGTAAATG
>CAYLPF010000294.1:0-2205 GCA_964385485.1 uncultured Lachnospiraceae bacterium
GAGCATTTTGTGTCATAGGATAAGCCGCCGTTTATCTGCCTGATCCTCTTTTTTTTCCAGCCACAGCCGGCCAGAAGCGCCCCAGGATAACATTTACCGGAGCCAGCACCGCACAGAGCAGGGCCATCGCGGCAATGCCGCCTATATAGCCCTCCGTATTCAGCCCAATTATTTCCTGTAATACGCGCAGCCCAATAATATGCAGTCCCAGTATGGCAAGCGTATTCGTCCCCAGGAATTCCAACGCTTCAGATTTAATTTTTTTCAACGAGAAAATCAACAGCAGGGAACCGCAGATACCGCAAACCGTAAACAGCACCGGGTTGGAAAATGTCAGTTTGTAAATCCCGGTCTTGCCGTTATACAGCGCCAGTATAATATCTGCCGTCCATCCCACAATCAATAACCACACCGGAGCATCCTTTTTTATCACAAAATCAGCGGCAAAATATCCCGCCGCCAGAAATCCGAGGCAAGAACACCATCTAAGGAGCACACTCACCCCGGCCTGTCCTGCCAGGCCGCCCGCCCCAAAGGGAATCAAATACAAAACGAGCACAGCCAGAGCCGCCAATTTTCGGTTATTCACCGTCTTAAGCAGCCAGATCAAAAACAGCTCCGCGGCAAACATCTCCGCCAAAAACCAGAGCGGCACATTGAGCGGCTGCATTATCAAACTGTCATACACATGGGAACTGCCAAAATCAAATCCGTTCCGCAGTCCGAATACAGCCACAAACACGATCTCATAAAACAGATACGGCAGGAGCAGTCCGCGTATTTTCCCGGGCAGGATCTGTCTCCAGCTCCGCTTTTCACATCCCGTATAGGATATCAGTATCCCGCTTAAAATAAAAAACAACGGCACATGGAACGAATAGATCAAAACAGCCGCCGGATCTTCATTCTCCCAGATATGTCCAAGAACCACCAACATGATCCCAACACCTCTGGCTGCATCCAGATAAGATATCCGTCTGTCTTCTTCCATAAAGCCCTCCCATAAAATACCTTATGCATCTGTGCGCATCCCCGCGGAGTATTTTATGCCATCTTCTCTTCTTTTCCATTTTCCGGAGAAGAACCGGGCTTCTCCAATCTCCGTGTAGACTTCCCTACAATAAGGTCCGCCTCAAAAATCTGCCTTTTCTCCACCGGCTTTTTCTTTATCATATCGAACAGCAGCTTTATCGTTGCCTCCGCCATCTCCTTACGCGGCTGGCGGATCGTCGTGATGGACGGCTCATAGAAAGCTGCCAGCGTCAGGCCGTCAAAGCCCGCCACGGAATAGTCCTCCGGTATCCTCTTACCCGCATCAAACAGCGCCTTGCAGGCGCCGATGGCCATACTGTCAGAAATCGCATAAATACACGTAAAATCCTTGCCGGAATCCAGGAGTCTTTTTGCGAGAAGGTATCCGTTTTCCATAGAGTACGTTGAGAGATCATCCTCCGTCCACGCCACAAGGCTCTCGTCATATGCCAGGCCGCGGCGTTTCAGCGCCTGATAATATCCCTTCAGGCGCAGCATTCCGATACTGGCATCCTCACGCTCCGCAGTCAGAATGGCGATCCGCTCATGACCGCAGTCAATCAGATAATCCACCATTTTCTCACTTTCCTTCACGTCGTCTACCGTCACCGCAGCAAAGCTCTCCGCCGGCTCCGCTGAATCTACGGTGCTGATCACAAAAGGAACCGTAAGCTGGCTCAGCTTTTCCTCTGTGTGGCTGGAAAAACCGCCCAGGAAAACAATGCCCTTCAGCCGTTTTTCCTTCTCGAGCTGGATCGCCACATCCACCTCATCCTCAGATTCTTCCACATGCTGCAGGACAAAGGTATATTTTTTACGGTTGATTTCCCGCTCGAACACCTGGATCATATCAGCAAAGAACGGATTGCTGATACCCTTGATCAGAACAGCGATCGTATTGGAATCCGACCGTTTCAGATTACGCGCACTGTTGTTCGGCACGTAATTGTACTTCCTGATCGTATCCATAATTTTCTTTTTTGTCGCTTCATTGATATCCGGGTGGTTGTTGATAGCCCGCGAAACAGTACTCACCCCCACACCGCACAGCTTTGCCACTTCTTTTATCGTAATCTGTTCCATTTTGTCATTCCTCATGCATACTTATACGCTGTGTCAAATTATATCAACTACTTCCGTAAAATGCAAGAATAAAACGGGAGTTTGACCCTT
>CAYLPF010000295.1:0-2205 GCA_964385485.1 uncultured Lachnospiraceae bacterium
GGAAGATTCTCTGTAACATTCCTGTATGCGTACTCTCTTTGTCATTGGGTTCTCCACCGACAGACCAGATATCATGTCTCTGTCCAGCCGTCGGATACATTTCCACTGATTAAGTTAGCACACCGGAGTTTTTCTGTCAAGACAGGGAAAGGGAAATGGGAAAATTCCATTGACAGGATAAGCCCCGGATTTTAACCGGAAACGCAAAAAACCGGGGCATTCTGCACAAAATATGCCAGCATACTTCACAAATTTACTTTCTGACAATAACTATACCTCAAACGATATCTTCCGCCCGGTTCTCTGATACCTGTAATACCGCACCCCGGCTGCGTCCAGCATACGCCGGGACGCTGTTGTGGACGGCGTATCATGGTATTTGTCCTCATCATAAACGATCGTCTTGATGCCGGCCTGAATGATAGCTTTCGCACATTCATTACACGGAAACAGCGATACATACAGCTTTGCCCCATCCAGGCTTCCGCCCCGATAATTCAGGATCGCATTCAGCTCACTGTGTACCACATAAAAATATTTTGTATCCAGAGCCTCACCATCTCTGCTCCAGGGGAATTCATCATCCGAACATCCCTTGGGAAACCCATTGTAGCCCATAGATAAAATCTTATTATCTTCACTGACAATGCACGCCCCCACCTGCGAATTCGGATCCTTCGAGCGCATTCCTGCCAGCTTTGCGACGCTCATGAAATATTCATCCCATGAAATGTAGTCTTCCCGTTTTTCTCCCATTGATGTACCTCCTCGTATCCTTTTCATTTCTGCTCTTTTCACGTCAATTTTTTCCATATCTGCTCTTTTCACGCTTGTGTCTGCATGTCTGTTCTCTTCGCATCAGTTTTTCATATCTGACTTTTACGCACAGAAAATCTTTTCCTCCGGTTTGCCGGAAAGCTTTTCTTTCAGATTATTATATCCGCCATTTGCCAGAGCGTCAATGAACAGGACGCAGCAATTCATGTCAGACGCAGCGTCACAATTTCATTGCTCTTCAGAAAACAGAACTGGAACTCCATCTCGGAATTCAGGGCAAGCTGTACTCCGATTTCCATCATCCGGCTTGTCAGCCTGTGGTACACGACCTGCATTTCCCAGGGAATTCCCAGAATATATTCCCGCTCTCGTGCCGTAAGCGGCGCCAGAAGCCTTTGCATCCGTTCCTCCCGGTCTCTGTAAATCATCCCAAATGGACAGGAGATGTACGAGTTTTCTTCGCCATTTTGTTCCGTTTTTGTCCGCAGGATCCGGGATAGTCCGGCAATTGTCCTGTCCTTTACGGCAATCTGCTTCATCTCTTCCTGCGCCATGGGCAATTCCGTTCTTATCGTGCCAGTCTCTTTCATATAACGGTACACCGTCTGCTCTACTCTGCCGCGGGGTGTCGGATAAGCCAGCCGTTCCAAAATCTGCGCTGTCGTATATCCCAGATCCACCAGATGTCGGATAGCCCTGCCGCTGGCAACGTCATGAGTAAAATCAGATAAAGCTTCTTCAAAATACTGCGGCTTCTTTTCTTCCTGCATTTCTCCTCCGAAACGTATCCATATTGATTTGAAAATCCGCCTGGCAGACAAACATTTTCTGCCAGAATCTTCCCTGCCGAAATCTGTCCTTCCGTTAATCATACCATGGTCACTAAGCTCGTAAATACCTCGCTAAGTGTCCAGGCATATGTCCTCACGAAACTCATGCTGCGCTGCCGCTTGCATTCATTAAATGTTCACATTATATATGAGTAATATGGGTACTTTGTTCTTTTCTGACAATTTCCTTCAGCAGACCTTCACACCCTTCAAGAATGTCCCGATACGCAGTCTCAAAATCGCCGGTATACCATGGATCATCGATATCCTGCGGCCTCTTTGAATGATCCAGAAGCCTGCTCACCTTACTCTGCGGGTCACTTCCCAAAATCCGCATCATATTACGAATATTGTACTGCTCCATTCCAATCAGATAATCGTACTCCTGATAATCCCGGCGCTCCATCCGGCGTGCGCGATGTCCCTCCGCCTGTATTCCGTGCTCTGCCAGCTTCCGTTTCGCCGGCGGATAAATGGGATTGCCGATTTCCTCCATGCTGGTTGCAGCAGATGCGATTTTAAACTTGCGGCTTATGCCGCGCTTGTTTACTAAATCCCTGAAAATATATTCTGCCATGGGGGAACGGCAGATATTGCC
>CAYLPF010000296.1:0-2204 GCA_964385485.1 uncultured Lachnospiraceae bacterium
GATACCGAATATCAGTATGATCAATCTCTCTGACCTGCTTGGCGGCATGGGGATGGGGATCCCGCGGCAGCAGCAGGTGAAAAAGAGAAAGCCGAAGGAGAAAGAGGCTCAGAAAGCGTTTGATATCAGATCCATTCCGGCGCCGCATAAGATCAAAGCGAGCCTGGATGAGTATGTAGTCGGCCAGGAATACGCGAAAAAAGTGATCTCCGTGGCTGTATACAACCATTATAAGCGGATCGGGACCGGGACAATGGATGATATTGAAATAGAAAAATCCAACATGCTGATGCTGGGGCCTACCGGCTGCGGAAAGACGTATCTCGTCAGGACACTGGCGAAGCTTCTGGACGTACCGCTTGCCATTGCGGATGCCACTTCTCTGACAGAAGCCGGTTACATCGGCGACGATATCGAGAGCGTAATATCAAGATTACTGGCGGCTGCGGACAATGACGTGGACCGCGCGGAGCAGGGTATCGTGTTCATCGATGAGATCGACAAGATCGCGAAGAAGCGGAACGCAAACCAGAGGGATGTCAGCGGAGAGGCTGTACAGCAGGGGATGCTGAAGCTGTTGGAGGGCAGCGAGGTGGAGGTGCCGGTGGGCGCCGCCAGCAAGAATGCCATGGTACCAATGACGACTGTAAATACAAAAAATATCCTGTTCATCTGCGGCGGCGCATTCCCGGGGCTGGAGGATATCATCAAGGAGCGGCTGAATAAGCAGGCGGCGATCGGATTCATGGGCGATCTGAAGGATAAGTATGACGAGGATCCGGATCTGCTTACGAAGGTGACGGTGGAGGATCTGCGGAACTTCGGCATGATCCCGGAATTTATCGGCAGGCTTCCGATCATCTTTTCACTGCGGGCCCTGACTAAGGATATGCTGGTGCGCATCCTTAAGGAGCCGCGCAATGCGATCCTGAAACAGTATCAGAAGCTGCTGGCCCTGGATGAGGTGGAGCTGACGATGGACGAGGACGCGTTGGAGGCGATCGCGGAAAAGGCATTGGAGAAGAAAACGGGGGCCCGGGCACTGCGGGCGATCATCGAGGAATTTATGCTGGATATCATGTATGAGATACCGAAGGATGAAAATATCGGCAGCGTGAGAATTACGAGAGAGTATATCGAGCATACGGGAGGACCGGTGATCTCACTGCGAAAAGTGCCGCCTCAGATTACCTGTAATTAGGAAAAATGTGACACAGAAGGGATTCTATTGACAATTTTGGTGAAGCCGTTGACAGCGTTTGACAAAAATGTTATGTTAGGAAGAACGAAAGTGATGAGGAGAGAGCATTGATGAATGAAGCACAGGAACAGTTTTTAAAGACTCTGGAAAGCCTGAAGGCGTTGGCGAAGACAAAGAAAAATACACTGGAGTATGATGAGATCCTGAATGCCTTTACCGGAACTGAGCTGACAGAAGACAAGATGGACATGGTTCTGGAGTATCTGGAGAAGAACCGCATCGATATTATGCAGGTGAAGTCCCCTGAGGACGCTTCAGATGATATGCTGCTGGAATCCGAAGAAGATATACTGTTATCTGACAATGAAGAGGTAGAGCTGATCAACGATGTGGACGTACTGGAGGGCGTCAGCACGGAAGACCCGGTCCGTATGTACTTAAAGGAGATCGGCAATGTCCCGCTTTTGTCGGGAGAAGAGGAAGTAGAGCTGGCAAAGCGCGTGGAGCAGGGCGACGAGGAGGCCAAGAAGGCCCTGACAGAGGCCAATCTGCGTCTTGTTGTCAGCATTGCGAAAAAGTACGTAGGAAGAGGTATGCCGTTCCTGGATCTGATCCAGGAAGGAAACATGGGCCTTATGAAGGCTGTGGATAAGTTTGACTATACAAAGGGGTATAAGTTCAGCACATACGCGACCTGGTGGATCCGTCAGGCGATCACGCGCGGCATCGCGGATACGGGCAGGACGATCCGTGTCCCGGTACATATGGTGGAGACGATCAATAAGACGCTCCGCATGACAAGGACGCTGCTGCAGGAACTGGGACGGGAGCCCACCCCGGACGAGGTGGCGGAACGGCTCAATGTCCCGGTCAGCCGTGTCCGGGAGGTGCTGAAGATATCAAGAGACCCGGTATCTCTTGATACGCCGATCGGTGAGGAGGATGATTCCCATCTGGGAGACTTCATAGAGGACGATACGGCGCTTTCACCGGCGGATTCCGC
>CAYLPF010000297.1:0-2199 GCA_964385485.1 uncultured Lachnospiraceae bacterium
GCTCCTTTGGCTGATGCAGGACCTTGTGAGCTTTCCGGTATGCAATCGCTTTCTCTACGAACTGCATCAGTTCCTGATTTTTATGGCAGACGCTCCAGTCCACCCAGGATAACTTACTGTCATGGCAATACGGGTTGTTGTTGCCATTTTGAGAATTGCCGAACTCATCTCCTGCAAGCAGCATCGGTGTCCCCTGAGAAAACAGCATGATCGCATACGCATTTTTGCGCTGGCGCATCCGAAGCGCCGCAATATCCTTCCGCCGGGACGGACCTTCCGCGCCGCAGTTCCAGCTCAGATTGTAATCCGTGCCGTCTCTGCCCTGTTCTCCATTGTCGAGATTGTTCTTTCTGTCATAGGAGACAAGATCCATCATCGTAAACCCGTCGTGGTTTGTCATGTAATTGATCTTTGCGCAGCCCTCCGGGTGATTCCTGATCTGGAAGCTGAAGGCCCTCAGACAGGAAGCGTCTCCCTTCAGCAAACTGCGGCAGTCATTCATAAATCCGTCGTTTGACTCTGCCAGCAGACAGTGATTCTTTTCCGCGTTCCGGTTTTTCACCTGCTGCGGGTACCAGTTGCAGATCAGCTTCCTCGTGCGGAAAAGCGGCAGCCTGGCAAGCTCAGATACGACGCTCTCCCGGGCAATAACGGAAAAACCGTCGATATGGTACTCCAGCGCCCAGTATGTAAGACAGTCCATGATCATGCCGATAGAAGCATCTGCCGAAAAAGAAAATTCCAGGATCACTTCCATGCCCTCGGCATGAAAGGCCTTTACCATATCCTTCATCTCCTTATCCGGATGTCGCCCGGACGAATAGGAACTTTTCGGCGCGAAATAATATCCGCCGCCGTAACCCCAGAAATTCATCTTATACTGCTGCGGGCTGCTCACATCCTCCATGGCCCTGGCAGCCGCTTCTTCCTGTGTCCCCGCCGGACGGCTTTGCCGGGTCATGCGCGGAACCATCTCTGCAAAGTCATACGCTGGCATCAGCCTGACCTGATTCACGCCGAGTTTTTTCAGATACGGAATTTTTTCCTGTATTCCGGCAAAGGTTCCCTTTTTCCGGACGCCGGAGTTCCTCTGCATTGTAAAGCCGCGGACATGCAGATGGTACATCACTGCATCCTCATACGACAGCATCGGAAGGCGGTCATCTCCCCAGCTGTACTTTACCGGAAACCCGGCCCGCAGACTATGAGGAGAATCTGCAGGTGTCATGCCAAACTGCTCTCTCCCGCATATGACTCCTGCATACGGATCCGTTACCACCGTCTCCCCCTCCCGGTAATTATATTCATATTTCAGATACGGGAATTTTAATTTCATCGAATAATAGCCATCTCCAAGAGGCGACGCAGGGAACGGCACCTCCCATGCGATTTCCTCCGTACCTTTTCTGTATAGCAACAGCACAGGCCGGTCCGCGCCAGAAGCATAATACCCGAAATGCACCCCGTCCCTTTGCACCACTGCGCCTAATGTCCTGCTGTTATCTTCGATGATCCTGTAATTTTGTTCACTCAATTTTTGCCTCTGCTTTCTGTGTGTAAGATGAAATCTGTTTACATGATACCGGAATTAAACAACAAAAATGTGCTTCGCACATCCACGCGATACAACACTCTGCATGAAAGCACATTTTTGCCGCGCCAGATGCATATTGCGAAGCAATAAAATACCTTATGCATCTGTGCGTCTCCACTTCGTTTCGGTCGGTGTTAACCGGGTGCCACCGGCACCCAACACCCTCGCGGAGCGTTTTTGTGTCATAGGAGACGAAGTTTCCTATGACATAGAAAAGGAATTGCTGTACACATTGCCCGCTTCACGAGCCTGACATCGTTACATGTCCAGATCCAGTTCCACCGGACAGTGGTCGGAACCGAATACCTCCGTATGGATCTTCGCGTCCTCCAGATGATCACGAAGCGATTCGGATACGCAGAAGTAATCGATACGCCATCCAGCGTTTTTCTCCCTGGCTCTGAACCGGTAAGACCACCAGCTGTATACACCTTCTGTATCCGGATAAAAATAGCGGTACGTATCAATGAATCCGTTTTCCGTAATGGCTGTAAATTTGGCCCGTTCCTCATCGGTAAAGCCGGCGTTTCGCCGGTTCGTCTTCGGATTCTTCAGATCGATCTCTTTGTGTGCCACATTCAGGTCGCCGCAGAAGATCACCGGCT
>CAYLPF010000298.1:0-2191 GCA_964385485.1 uncultured Lachnospiraceae bacterium
AACTCCAGCAGCAGGCAATGCTCGATCCTTCCGTCCAGGATATGTACTCTGGAAACGCCCGCCTCGATCGCGTTGATACAGTTCTGGAGCTTCGGCAGCATTCCGCCGCCCACGCTGCCGCTCTTTAAAAATTCCTTTGCCTCCGGAACAGACAGCTCACTGATAAGCGAGGATTTGTCCAGCGGATCCCGGTACACGCCCTCAATATCCGTCAGAAACGCCAGCTTCGCCGCTTTTACCGCCATAGCGATGGCGCAGGCCGCGTCATCCGCGTTTACATTGTAGGAATTGTAGCTGCTGTCAAAGCCCACGGGGCAGATGACCGGAACGAAATCGTTGTCAAGAAGCGTATTCAGAAGCTCCGTATTTACTTTCTTTACTTCTCCCACAAAGCCGATATCCCTGTCCCCGGCAAGCTTCCTGTCCACCCGCAGGATCCTGCCGTCCTTTCCGCTGATGCCGACTGCCTTCAGGCCCACGTTCTCCATCAAAGAGACAAGATCCTTATTGATCTTGTTCAGCACCATCTCAACAATCTCCATGGTGGGTTTGTCCGTGACGCGCAGCCCGTTAATAAAATTCGTCTCCAGGCCGATCTTATTGATCCACCGCGTGATATCCTTGCCGCCGCCGTGTACCACGATCGGACGGAAGCCGATCAGCTTCAGAAGCGCCACATCCCGGATGACGCTCTCCTTCAGTTCCTGATCCACCATAGCGCTGCCGCCGTACTTTACCACAATCGTCTTTCCATGAAAACGCCGGATGTACGGCAGCGCCTCGATCAGGACGTTCGCCTTTTCCACCCAAAGCTCCATCTTTGAATCCATAAGTATACCTGCTTTCTTCTCTATTCTGTATTCTGACCGTATATATAACCTCTCATTTCTGATGTACAGGATCCGCCTGATATCATGAGCGGTAATCCGCGTTGATCTTCACATAATCATACGTCAGGTCACAGCCCCAGGCCGTCGCGCTGGCTTCTCCCATCTTCACGTCCGCGATCGCCGTGACTTCCTTCTCTGAAAGGATCCTGGTCGCCTCTTCCTCGCTGTAGCCTGTGGAAACTCCGTTCTCGATGATCTTCAGCTTTCCTGCCGCGCTCTCGAAATACAGATCCACCTTTTCCGGGTCGAACTGTGCGCCGG
This sequence comes from uncultured Lachnospiraceae bacterium, assembly GCA_964385485.1. Lineage (GTDB taxonomy): Bacteria > Bacillota > Clostridia > Lachnospirales > Lachnospiraceae > Choladousia. Next base: position 1,152 of record CAYLPF010000298.1, read on the forward strand.
AATATCCCATCGCGCAGAGGATACGGCCCCAGTTGGCGTCGTGGCCATAAATGGCCGTCTTTGTCAGGCTGGAGGTCACGATGGATTTGCTTAATGTCACGGCCTGCTCTTTGCTTTCCGCTCCGATCACTCTGACCTCAAACAGCGCCGTCGCGCCCTCTCCGTCAGCCGCCATGTGCTTTGCCAGATATGTATTGATAACATTCAGCGCCCCGCAGAATTTCCGATAGTCTTCGCCTTCCTCCGTAATCTCCGGGTTCCCGGCAAGACCGTTTGCCAGAAGCAGGCACGTATCATTCGTGGAGGTATCGCCGTCCACCGAAACCATATTGTAGGTATCCTGGATATCCGCGCTCAGGGCTTTCTGCAGCAGCTCCTGGGAAATATTCGCGTCCGTCGTCACGAAGCTGAGCATCGTACACATATTCGGGTGGATCATACCGGAGCCCTTGCACATGCCGCCTACCGTCACCGTTTTGCCGCCCAGCTCCACCTCCACGGCGATCTCCTTTTTCACGGTATCTGTCGTCATGATCGCCTCGGCTGCCAGCGTACCGGCCGCTGTACCTGCGGAAAGGAGCGGCTTCATTGCTTCGATTCCAGCTTCGATCGTGTCAATGGGGATCTGCTTTCCGATCACTCCGGTGGAAGCCACCAGCACCTGGTCTTCCCGGATACCAAACATCCCCGCTGCCTTCTGTGCCGTCCTCCGGCAGCAGCTCATGCCTTCTGCGCCGGTGCAGGCGTTTGCGACGCCGCTGTTTATCACGACCGCATGCGCCGTCTTGCTGCCATATATGATCTGCTGATCCCATCTGACCGGGGCAGCCTTCACCACGTTTGTCGTGAATGTGCCTGCCGCGCGGCATTCTGTTTCACTGTAGATCATTGCCATATCCTTGCCGCTCTTTTTGATGCCCGCGGCTATTCCGATTGCCTGGAAACCCTTCGGGGCGGTGATGCCGCCTGTTAACTTTTTCATAATCCTTCTCCTTCTTCTTATCGTCCGTCCGGAATCTGCCATCCTCTTTTTCCGGCTG
>CAYLPF010000299.1:0-2183 GCA_964385485.1 uncultured Lachnospiraceae bacterium
CAGCATATGGCTATAAGCTTTCCAGCCGGCATAAATCCATAGTTTCCCGGGGCTCTCAGCCCAGCAATGCCTCTACTTCCTTGCGATTCATCACCCCGAACCCGCGGTTGACACACTCTCCATCTTTAAAAACAAGGAGCGCCGGAATTGAAACTATGCGATACTGCATCGCCAGATCCGGCAACGCATCCACATTGACCTTCCCTATATGATAGGAATCTGCCTCTCCATCCAATTCCGCCAGAAGAGGTGCGATTGCTTTGCATGGCCCGCACCAGTCCGCATAAAAATCCACCAGAACAGGCTTGTCCGCCTGCAGAACATCCTTTTCAAACTGCTCCTGACTTTCAATATTCAACATATTCTTCCGTCCTTTCCATTCTGTACGCGCCGATGACGGCGCAGTTTTTCATGTAGCTTCTACTTTTCGTACTTATCCTACCCTTAACACATGCCAAATATTCTCATTCCAGATATTTTCCTGAACGCTGCCCGTACAAATATCTCACAAAAATCCATGTAAGACTTCACATTCATCAGGTGATCCTATTATACCCCTGTTTCTGCATTCCTGTACACCCTTTTTTCATCTCTTCGCTTGCACGATCCTCCTTTTTTATGCTACTATTAATAAAGTCTATCAAAGGAGTATTCTCACATATGAGCCCAAAAATTTTATATCTGGAATGCAGTTCCGGCATCAGCGGCGATATGTCTGTAGCCGCCCTGTTAGATCTGGGGGCAGACCGACAGGTACTGACAGATGCTCTCGCCAGCCTTCCGCTGACCGGCTATTCCATAGAAATAAAAGAAGTCCTGAAATCCGGTGTCCGCGCCTGTGATTTTAACGTGATTCTTGAGAATGATAATCACGATCATGACATGCAATACCTGCATGGGACTGAAATACCGGAGTCCTATGCGCATGAAACATCTCAACATACGGAGCATGCGCATGAATACCCAGAACATCATTATAAAATACAGCAGTGCACGGAGTGTTCCAGTGAAATGTTCCGACATCAGGAGTACTCACACGAAATACAGCAGCACACGGAACATCACCGAGAAATGTCCCAACACGCAGAGCATGCTCACGAAATGCGCCAGCACACAGAACCCCTGCACGAAATACACCGGCATATGGAGTACCATCACCACGATACCCGTAACCTGAATGACATTATTGAGATCATCAGCTCCGGCGCTCTGACCGACAATGCCAGGGATATGGCAATTCAAATTTTCCGTATTATCGCCCAGGCTGAAGCATCGGTTCACAGCAAAGGTATTGATGAAGTACATTTTCATGAAGTCGGAGCCATTGACTCTATCGTTGATATCGTGGCTTTTGCCGTCTGTCTGGACAATCTTCACCCGGATCGGGTGGTGGTTTCCGCTCTGACAGATGGAGTAGGGCAGATCCGATGCCAGCACGGCCTGCTCCCAGTTCCCGTTCCGGCTGTCACAGCAATTGCCGCTATGCATGGGCTGACGCTGAGGATTTTCCCGGTAGAAGGGGAGCTTGTCACACCGACAGGCGCTGCCATTGCTGCCGCTCTGAAATCCGAAGAAAAACTGCCGGCAGAGTTCCGTATCCTGAAGACTGGTCTCGGCGCAGGCAAACGAGACTACGCGACAGCCGGTTTTCTCCGCGCGATGCTGCTGGAGCCTGCCTGTGAGGAAATACGTGATACCGTTCTGATCCTGGAAACAAATATTGATGACTCCACCGGAGAAGCGCTTTCCTTTACCATGCAGCAGCTGCTGGAAGGTGGTGCGCTGGATGCATTTTTCATCCCTGTTTACATGAAAAAAAACCGCCCGGCACAGCTTCTGAAAGTCATTTGCAGGCCGGAGGATCAAAAGACCATGGAAGGTATTATTTTCCGTAACACAACGACCATTGGTATCCGCATACAGGAAATGCACCGAACGAAGCTGGCGCGCCGCATTCTCGCCGTTGAAACGCCCTGGGGAATGGCTGACGTCAAGTGCTGCACTTACGGGAACGACACATATTATTATCCGGAAAACGACAGTGTATGCCATCTTGCCAAAAAAGCAGGATATGGCTTTTCTGAAATGTATAATATGATTCAGGCCTACGTGCGGGAACATGCCGACGTATGAGTTCTGATTCCGTTACATGAAGCGCCTCTGATCTAATAGAAGATTTTGTG
>CAYLPF010000300.1:0-2181 GCA_964385485.1 uncultured Lachnospiraceae bacterium
GCCAGTCCCACCATTCCGTACATCGCGGTAAACCTGTCTCTGTGGATCAGACCTTCCTTTGCCAGGAAGTTGTTCTCGAAGAATCCGCTCTCTTCCACTTCGAACCGGATCCTTGCATCCATATAACGGGCCATGATATCCATAACATATGGAAGCTGGTTTTCCTTGAAATCCGCGATCCCGGAAGCGCGCTTCGCGATATTGCCGAGGATCAGGCGGCACAGCGTATAGGAGCCGCCGGCTTTCGGCAGGCCATTGTAACAGCTTGCGATCACGTAATCCTCTGTCAGCTCGCTGCGGAACATCCTGTGGTTCGCAAAGCTCGGCTTTGCACTGTGCAGCGCACAGTCGATCGCTTTCAGCATAAACTCATCGTCTGTCACGCCCTCTTCATATTTCAGCGTGAGATTCGGGACCGCATGCTCCAGCTCTGTCTCCACCTCCAGCAGCAGCCTGCCCGCCTTGGTCGGAACCGGGCCGATATTGGCATGGGAGAAGGAGTCCAGGACAGTCCTGTCGATATGCGTCATGAACATTTTCAGAAGCTTTTTCGCCTGCTCTTCATCTACCGTATCGATAAACGGCTCCAGGAGCTGGTCGAGTTGTCCCACGAAAACAGGGTAATTCGTAACGCTCGGCACATGTTTGTAAAAGATCAGAAGATCGTTCAGCGCCTCATACAGATCCGTGGGCGGCGCAAGCTGAAGGAAGCTGCTGCCCTCCTTCATAAATTTTTCATAATCCGGCGCAATGTATCTCGGACGTACCGGAGCATGCCCTTCTGAAAGATCACAGATACATTTTGTGTCGATCGGGGCGTTCAAAAGCTCGTCCAGTCCCTCCGGAAGATCCAGCACCTCCATCAGAGAATCCGCCTGGTTTGCCAGATTTGTCAGCTTCTGCTCATGCGTCAGCGTCGGACTTTTAATAATGTCCAGAATATTATCCCGGGTCGCATCCACCCGTTCCATTGAAATCGGTCTCATTCTTCCACCTCTACTGTTTATATTATTGAAACAAACCGCCGCCGGCCTGAAACATCCCGGGACCGAAACTCTGTCGGATCCTTTCCGGAATATCCGGGCCTGCGCGGCGGTTATAATAAAATCAAATCATATGAAAATCAGTCTAACTCGTATACATCGCCGTATGCTGCTTCAAACTCTTCCTTATTGGATGGAACTGTGATCTCGCCGCTGATAATCTTCTCTTTTACTTCGTCTACAGCCGTGATAACATCTTCCGGAAGCAGATCCTGTGTCGGAGCGATATCTACGCCGCCTGCTGCCAGGTCATATGTCTTAACGCCGCCTTCCAGAGTGCCGTCCATCAGAGCCACTACAGCATCATATACAGAGTTGTCTACTCTCTTCATAGCAGAGGTGATGACTGTATCCGGAGCGATGGAGGACTGATCGCTGTCTACACCGATTGCCTTAATACCGGCTTCCTGGCATGCCTCGATAACGCCAAGACCTGTTGCGCCTGCCGCATGGAAAATAATGTCAGCGCCGTTTGTGATCGCTGTGTTCGCATTCGTCTTTCCTGTTGCGGAATCCGCGAAAGAGTTTGCATTGAACTGCTGGATCGTGGCATCCGGGTTCGCATCCAGAACACCTGCGCAGTATCCGTATCCAAACTGATTCATCGTGTCATTTGCCATACCGATCACAAAGCCAACGTTATTTGTCTCTGTCATAAGACCGGCAACATATCCTACCAGGTAAGAAGCCTGCTCCTGGCGGAACATCAGGCAGGTAACATTGTCAAGTTCGATCGTAGAATCATCAATGATCGCGAACTTGCAGTCCGGATTCGCTTCTGCCGCTGCCTTTGTAGCATCTGCCAGCATGTAGCCAACACTGATGATCAGGTCATATTCTTCATCAACATATGTCTCGATATTCGGAGTATAATCCGCGTCTGTAGCAGACTCAAGATAATTTGCCTCGATACCGAACTCATCCATTGCCCTCTGAAGCCCTTCCCATGCGGACTGGTTGAAGGAACCGTCGTTCACGCCGCCTACGTCTGTTACAAGGCCTACCTTGAAATCCTCGCCGTCTGCCATGGAAACGGTCGGTATCGCCATTGCCGCCATTGCTGTTGTTAATACTACTGCCAATACTTTCTTATTCATTTGTTTTTCTCCTTTCTATATTACAGGCATTCTGCCTGGTT
>CAYLPF010000301.1:0-2172 GCA_964385485.1 uncultured Lachnospiraceae bacterium
CCTGATAGCAGTACAGTGCCTGAACCAGCGACGCCTCCGCCTCCGCCACCAGGGGTCTGCTATGATCCTCCTGGCCGGAGGGCAGCGCCTCCATCGCCACGGCAATGGCCTTAAGCCGGTCTCCCTGGGATAAAAGCTCCGAGGAAACCTGGGCCAGATACCGGGACTGCTTCACCAGCGTCGCCCAGTAATTCTCATGGATCTGATACGCCTGCCAGCCCACGTATCCGGCGATGATTCCCAGAAAGACTACCGCCGCCGTCATGGTACGAAGGAGCCTGCGCTGCCGGTACTCCTTCTGCCGCTGCCGCAGGTCGTCATAGCCGCAGCCCAGCATCGGAGCCAGCAGCCGGTAGATTTCTGTTTTCAGCTTTTTTCTGCGCTGCTTTGCCGTATCCCCACGGATATCAGCCGCCAGGCTTTCCACCTTCTGCAGCTTCATGCTGCCGCCGTCATATTTTTCCTCCTGACGGAGTATCGGGGGAAATACCTCCTCCGGCTCTCCCTCCACGATCACTGTCAGAATATGCTCCCGGTCATGATTTTCCAGAAACAGCTCAATCTCCCTCCCTACCCAGGGAGAATCCGGTACCTTTGGGTCAAGCAGCACGATCAGATATTCCGAATGGGCCAGCGCCTCCTTCAGATGTACTTCCATATCGCTGCTGCTGGAAAGCTCTTCTCTGTCACGAAATACCTTACCGAGACGTTTTCTTCCATCAGAAGGCCGGACGGCCTTCGGTATCTTATAACGCTCGATCAGTTTCTGAACCGCCTCCGCCGCCTGTATACTCTTCTCTTCATGGCAGTAGCTGATAAAAGCCCCGTAATCCACCGATGCTATCGCGCTTTTCTGGGGCGACAGCGCCCGCTCCAGCCGCGTTGTATCCTCCAGCATTTCATCTGCCGTCTGATAGCGCATGGCCGGATCCTTCTGCAATGCCTTCAGCAGAATTCTGTTGACGCTCTCCACATTGCCGGAAGGGCAGCCGATCTTCCTCGCCTGCCTCCCGTAAAAGTATTTATCATTTACCACCAGCCGCAGCGTTCTGGCGTCCAAAGCTTTTCCAGTAAACAGCCGAAGCATCAGATAACCTGCGGAATACAGATCCGCAGCCTTTGTCAGACGCAAAGTCCCGTCGTTTTTATGGATACATTCCCAGGCGGCATAACCGCTGGTGATATACAGATTCCGGTCCTCGATGGGGTCGGTAGCGCCATCCTCCCGCAATGGTCTGGCCGACCCAAAATCAATGAGTGAGGCGGTCCCCAATTCACCCTTCTCCTCATTGTTTCCTTTCATAAAAATATTGTTTTCCTGAATATCTCCATGCAGGAAACCATTTTCATGTACTTCCCGAAGAGCGCACAGCACCTGATTGACGATACAGATACTCTCATATGCGGTGAAACAGCCTTTTTTCTGAAACAGCCTGCCTAAAGACACGCCTTTTTCATCCAGGCGTTCCATAATACCGTAGAGATTATCTGCCTTTGCAAACTGCTTTCCATCCAGTGAAATAAGCTCTTTTTCCGCGACGCCCCAGACAGGGATCAGCCGGAAGCCCTTGTTGTAGATCTGGCCCGTAGCGGCCTTTTCCCGGCGCATCATCTCTCTCGCATACGAATAAAGAGGATTGTCCCCGCCCAGGATTCTTCCGTCCTCGTCTCTGGAGAGCACATCCCCCCTTGCCAGCGGATAGCACTCCTTCAGCGCCACCCGCATTTCCTCCTCCGTCCAGCCGTCTTCCGTCGGAACCAGCCGGACGGCGGGGTACAGAATTCCCGATCCGCCGTATCCCAGCGGCTCCCCGGTAATCCGGTACCGTCCTCCTCCGTTTTCAAATTCCAGCACTGTTCCCGGCGGAAGCACACTTCTTCCGTCCGGCAATCTCGTCCATACCATACTTACTTCCCCTGTCTGCGTTTCCACAATGTGTCACGCCATACGATAATCTTTGTTTATCCGGATCATCTGCTCCTTCTGCTGCCTCGTAAGCCGCTTTATCGCCGCCTCACGGCTCATCGCTTCCTGTTTTGTCTCAAAAACCTCATAATAGACCAGCTCCACCGGCCTTCGGCTCCTTGTATATTTTCCGCCGGTTCCGTTATTGTGCGCTTTTATCCGCCTGTCCAGATCATTCGTCCAGCCGGTGTAATACGTGCCGTCAC
>CAYLPF010000302.1:0-2172 GCA_964385485.1 uncultured Lachnospiraceae bacterium
TTATCTACAATACTCTGGTCGAATCCGTCGATCCCTGTCAGCACAGGATACTCGACCTTCACGTAATCCCCTTGAGTGATCGTTGAAACCGATGCCTGGAAAATGCCGGAAAAATATTCCTCCGCCTGTACTGTATTCCCACCCAGGGATCCGGCTGTCATTTCGCTGATACAGAGAAACGACACCGCTGTCATTGCTATTATCTGCCTTTTCACTTTTTTATTGCTGTTTTTTCTGATCATCCGATCCTCCCCGCACTCTTTTTTGTTTTTAACACTCCATACTTATTGGAGACGCCATATGATTTTTAGACGTTTCCTACAGTATAGTATACAACGCCCTCCCTGCACAAGCAGTTTTTTAAAAGAAACAGATCCCCGGGACTTTTTCCTGAGGATCTGTCTTTATTCCCGCGGGCAACGAGCCAGGCAGCCATGCTAAGTGCCCTTTGGGTATGCATGGATGTCCGGCAGCTGCCGCGGGATGCAAGTTTTTATGATTGTACCAATATACCTTACAGTCCGGCCTTCTTTGCCGCCGCGTCTACCACATGGCTTACAAGAACGGAGGTCGTAACGCTTCCAACGCCGCCCGGAACCGGAGTGATCGCTTCTACGATCGGCTCCACTGCTGCGTAATCCACGTCGCCGCAGAGCTTTCCTTCTGCGTTTACATTGATGCCGACGTCGATGATTACCTGCCCCGGTTTTACATACCCGGCGCCTACTACGCCTGCGCGTCCTGCCGCTACGATGATGATATCAGCCTCTCTTGCTACAGACGGCATATCAACGGTTCTCGTATGGCAAATGGTAACGGTCGCGTTTTTCTTGATCAGCATCATGGCTGCCGGCTTTCCTACCACAAGGCTGCGGCCAATGACAACCGCCTTCTTTCCTGTGCAGTCGATTCCGTAATGATCCAGGATCTCCATACAAGCCTGCGGCGTGCACGGCGGATAGCCGATCGCCTTGCCTGTAAATACACCTGACATGGAGCCGTCTGTCATACAGTCGACATCCTTTGCCGGATCAAGAGCATTCTCGATCACGCTCTGGTTCAGGTGCTTCGGGAGCGGACGGAACAGAAGAACGCCATGGATCGCGTCATTCTTATTCACATCGTCGATCACCTTCAGAAGCTCTTCCTGGGAAACATCAGCCGGAAGAAGGATCTTCTCGCAGGCTACGCCCAGTGTCTCACAGCGCTTTGTCGCGCCTCTCTCATAGGAGATATCGCTCTCATTCTCACCCACGCGGATGATGCCAAGAGTCGGTTTGATTCCTTTTGCTTCGATTTCAGCTGCCTTTGCTTTGATTCTTTCATTCAAAGCAGCCGTAACCTCTTTACCAAGTAACTGTTTTGCCATTTTTTCTCCTTTCTGCTGCCCGTTTTCAGGTCAGCGTCAGGCGCGGCGCACATCTTCATATGCGGAATCGCACTGCGCCCTGACCTGTTCTCCTGTTCCTTATTTCAGACGGGCAAGTACGCTTCTGAATATTTCGTCAGCCATCGGCGGATATTTTTCAAGCATTGCATCAGCCTTAGCGTTCAGCTCTGCCGCATACTCTTTGTCTGCCATGGATTTTGTATTGATGTATACGTTCAGGCTCGCGCCCTCCAGCGCCGCCTTACAGAATGCCGCGCCGACGCCGGCGTCACTGATCGCCAGTGCGGAACCCTTTGCAGCGAATTCTCTGATCAGTTCGATCGCTTCACAGCATTTCTCCATGATCTCCATCGGGACGGAGCATGCGTCCTTCAAAACAATCTCCATCACACGGGCTTTCTCAGCTTTCTCTTCTTCTGTAGCCCGGGGCATTCCGTATGCCTTTGAAAGCGGCTCAAATACTTCAGCATCCTTTTCTACCAGGGCAAGAAGCTCAGCCTGAAGCTTATCGCACTTTGCTTTCAGCTCATACATCTCTTCTTCCACGTCCGCATATTTCTTTTTGCCGACTGTCAGGCTGCCTACCATATTTCCAAGGGCCGTCCCCACTGCGCCTACCAGTGCGGATGCGCCGCCGCCGCCAGGAACCGGAGCCTTAGAAGCCAGTACCTCGACAAATTCGTTACATGGTACGGTTGAAAATCCCATCGCCATCTACCTCCTTTTTTATCTTAGAACAGACCGGAGATCTTTCCTGTCTCGTCCACATCGATACGCTCTGC
>CAYLPF010000303.1:0-2163 GCA_964385485.1 uncultured Lachnospiraceae bacterium
TCATCCGCCACGGTGAAACTCCGTGGAACACACAGCTCCGTCTGCAGGGACAGACGGATATAGAATTAAATGAAAAGGGGCGTGCGCTGGCGAAGGTGACAGCGTGCGCCATGCGGGAGATCCCTTTTGATATGGCCATCACAAGCCCGCTTGGGCGGGCGAGGGAGACTGCAGATATCGTGCTGGAGCACAGAGAACTCCCGGTCATTACAGATGAGCGGCTCCGAGAGATCGGCTTCGGAGAGATGGAGGGACGGCAGATTTCGGAAGAGGAAAAGCATGATCCGGATTCAGAGTTTTACTGCTTTTTCCACGACCCGGAGCATTACGTCCCGGCCAGGGGCGGCGAGACGATCCTCTCCCTTCTGGAGCGGACAGCGGATTTCCTGAATGAGCTGAAACAGAAGCAGGAATGGTATGGAAAGACCATTTTAATCTCTACGCATGGCGCGGCGTCAAGAGGACTTCTGGCGGCTATCAAACATACGCCAAAGAAAGGTTTCTGGGAAAACGGCGTGCCGAAGAACTGCGCGGTCACGACCGTTGACCTGGAGCGCGGTGAGTGGATCATAAAGGAACAGGATAAAGTATATTATGAAGACGTCTGATTTTTACTTTGATCTTCCAAAGGAGCTGATCGCCCAGGATCCGCTGGAAGATCGTTCTTCATCGAGGCTCCTTGTGCTGGATAAAAAAACCGGGAAAATGCAGCACCGCCATTTTTATGAGATCCTTGATTACCTGGAGGCGGGCGACTGTCTTGTGCTGAACAATACAAAGGTCATTCCGGCGCGGCTCTATGGTGTGCGTGAGGGTACGGGAGCCATGATCGAGATCCTTCTTCTGAAGCGGAGGGAGAATAATATATGGGAAACTCTGGTAAAGCCTGGAAAGAAGGCGAGACCGGGCACAAAGATCATTTTTGGCAGCGGGATCCTGACAGGTGAGGTGCTGGAGATCGTGGAGGAGGGCAACCGCCTGATACGGTTCACGTATGAGGGCGTATTTGAGGAGATCCTTGACCAGCTTGGACAGATGCCCCTGCCGCCGTATATCACCCATGAATTGAAGGATAAGAACCGTTATCAGACGGTGTATGCGAAATATGATGGTTCAGCGGCTGCTCCAACAGCAGGGCTTCATTTTACGTCGGAGCTTCTTGAAAAGGTTCGGGAAAAAGGCGTCCGGATCGCCGAGGTGACGCTTCATGTGGGGCTTGGAACCTTCCGCCCTGTAAAGGTGGAGGATGTGACGCAGCACCATATGCACTCGGAATTCTATGAGGTGACGGAAGAAGCGGCAGAGATCATCCGCAGCACAAAAGCATCCGGCGGCCGTGTCATCTGTGTCGGCACAACGAGCTGCCGTACAATAGAATCTGTGGCAGCACGGTTTGACGGGGAGATCCGGGCATGCAGCGGCTGGACAGAGATATTTATCTACCCCGGTTACGAATTCCGGCTGCTGGACGGGCTGATCACGAATTTCCATCTGCCGGAGTCCACGCTTCTCATGCTGGTGTCCGCGCTGGCAGGGCGGGAGCATATCCTGGCGGCGTATGAGGAGGCGGTGAAGGAGAGGTACAGATTTTTTTCTTTCGGGGATGCTATGTTAATCATTTAGAACCAGAATTGCACATTTGTATCATATGTGGGGGTTTACTAAAGTATTGTAAACAGAACAACAGGAGGTATTAATATGAAAGTAATCGAGACAACAAAGGCTCCCGCGGCAATCGGGCCGTATTCACAGGGATTTCAGGCAAATGGCTTTATTTTTTCATCCGGTCAGATTCCGGTAGACCCATCAACCGGCGCGATCCCGGAGGGGATCGAAGCGCAGGCAAACCAGAGCTGCAAAAATGTAGGAGAGATCCTGAAGGCTGCGGGAGCAGGCTTTGACAAGGTGATCAAGACTACATGTTTTCTGGCGGACATGGGAGATTTTGCCGCATTTAATAAGGTGTATGAGCAGTATTTTGTTTCCAGACCGGCCAGAAGCTGTGTCGCCGTGAAGGATCTTCCCAAGGGCGTACTCTGCGAGGTTGAAGCGATTGCAGTATGTGAATAATGTGAATAATAGCAATCTGTCTTGACGATATCAGCTTTAAATGATATTATAAAAAGACCTGCACAGAATGTTGTAGCTGCAGGTCTTTGAATT
>CAYLPF010000304.1:0-2152 GCA_964385485.1 uncultured Lachnospiraceae bacterium
GCAAGGTGACCTTATCTTAGAAACGGGAGAGACATTATGACAGATGAACAGAAAAGGAAAATAGAAAAGAGAGTCACATATCTGTCGCTAGGGATTCTTGTGCTGCTGATCGCCGCCCTGATCCTGATCGGTGTGGCAGGCGCGGCGGATACGCCTTTGTTTCCTGTGGTAATTGCTGTCTTTCTGGCAGCGTATTGGATCGTGTCGGATATTCTGTCGGTGCTGTGGCTGCACTCCTTTGAAGGCAAGACAGACGACCAGAAAAAATCATATTACATCTATGCGGGGCTGGATCTGATCGGTCTTGGCGGCCTCGTATATTTTCTGGTCGATATGAAGAGCACGACAGGCGCTATCATATATGTCTGCTGCCTGTTTCTGAAGAGACGTTTCAGAGATGAATTTAACGGCGCTAAACCGGATGCAGATAGAGAAGAAACAGATCAGGAGGAAAATGAGACGGCATTATCTGCGGATATAGCAGCAGAAGCCATAGAGGACGCGGCTTCAGATGCGGACGCACCGGAACAGGGTGATGCGCAGTCTGACATATCAGAACCGGAGACGTAAGAATAAGCGGAGTTCCATGAGAATGCTCCCCGCCCGGGCCTCATATAATAAAGAAAAAACTCTGGGTGGAGCATGGAACAGATAGATCGGGATAAAAAAAGAAGGAGCGGAAGGGTCTGCTGCTTCGCAGATATCGGAGCCGGGATTGTGAAATCCCTGTTTTTCTGGGGGATGGCGGCAATTCTGACATCCTCTGCATATAAGGATCTTATGAAAATCAGCAGTCCCGGGAATGCGGCGGTCACCACGGATGCGCAGGGCAGTAAGACAGGCGGCGGCAGTCCGTCAGATGAGAATACACAGAGCAGCGCCTCCGAAAATGGTGACATGCAAAATGCAGCCGCGGAGCCCGGAAGCTCCGCCGGGGATATTCTGGCAGAGCAGGCGGACGGCGTTCAGAAAAAAGTAGCGCTTACCTTCGATGACGGGCCGCACAGTGTCTATACGAAGCAGCTTCTCGACGGGCTGGCGGAGCGGAACGTACACGTTTCTTTTTTCGTGATCGGGAAAAACATTCCCGGCAATGAAGACCTGATCGCCAGGATGCACAAAGAAGGCCATCTGATCGGAAATCATACGTATGACCATGTGAAGATCTGCGATCTGAGCGGAGAGGAAGCATGTGAACAGGTCGAGAAGACCAGCGAGCTGGTTCGGGAGATTACCGGGGAGGATACGGAATTTGTCCGGCCTCCCTTTGGCGCATGGAACAAGTCGATGGAGTGCTCCTTCAGGATGATCCCGGTGCTGTGGGACGTCGATCCGCTGGACTGGACGACGAAAAATAAGGCGCTGATCGAGGAACGTGTCCTGGAGAATGTAAGCAGCGGCGACATCATTTTGCTGCATGATTACTACGAGTCCTCCGTGGAGGCGGCGCTGGATCTGGTGGATGAGCTTCAGGCGCAGGGATATGAATTTGTGACGGTGGATGAACTGATACTGGAATAGCAGCGGCGGATGTAACAGCGTCGCTGCGCATCAGATATTGTGCAGACAGGAGCAGAGATGGATCTATTTGAATACGCGAGAACAAAAACAATGAAAAGTGAGGCTCCGCTGGCCTCCCGCATCCGTCCGCGGACGCTGGAGGAGGTGGTGGGGCAGCAGCATATCATAGGGAAGGATAAGCTGCTGTACCGGGCGATCTCGGCGGACAAGCTGAGCTCGCTGATTTTTTACGGCCCTCCGGGTACGGGGAAAACGACTCTGGCAAAGGTGATCGCGAATACGACGAGCGCGGAGTTTACGCAGATCAACGCCACCGTAGCCGGGAAAAAGGATATGGAGGAGGTCGTAAAAACCGCCAAAGACAATCTCGGTATGTACGGGAAAAAGACGATACTCTTCGTGGACGAGATCCACAGGTTCAACAAGAGCCAGCAGGATTATCTGCTTCCCTTTGTGGAGGACGGTACGCTGATCCTGATCGGGGCCACTACGGAAAATCCTTATTTTGAGGTGAACGGCGCACTGCTTTCCAGGTCTGTGATCTTTGAGCTGAAGCCCCTGAAAAAGGAAGATATTCGGATCCTGATCGAACGGGCTGTTTATGACACGGAGCGTGGAATGGGAGCGTATG
>CAYLPF010000305.1:0-2149 GCA_964385485.1 uncultured Lachnospiraceae bacterium
AGTTCCCGACGGTACTTGGCGAGCGTATTTTGCTCGCCTACGTACCGCTTCGTGGAACTTTAAGCGCAAGCGGTCCCTGAAAGAAAGATTTGTGAGATTCGCCGTTCTCATAGTATATATACTGTTTTTATACCTCAAAGGATTCCGGATCCACCGTCACCTTTACCTTATCCAGATGCCAGATCTCATCTACATACTGCTGGATCGTACGGTCTGATGTAAACTTCCCGCTGCTGGCCATGTTCAAAATAGCCATTTTCGCCCAGCCTGCCTCATCGCGGTACGCTTTCTCCACGCGCTCCTGTGCCTCTGCATAGGACTTGAAATCAGCCAGGATGAAGTACGTATCCGGCCGGTCACTGTTGTTCGTGTTGAGCAGGGAATCATAGATCTCCCGGAACATTTCCATATCGCCATGTGAATACTGTCCATTGATGAGCTGCATCAGCACGCGGCGGATATCCTGATCATTATTGAAGTAGTCTACCGGATGGTAACCGCCCTCATTCTCAAAGCGGATGACTTCATCCGCGGTCAGGCCGAAAATAAACGCGTTCTCCGCGCCGACCTCCTCGACGATCTCGACATTCGCGCCGTCCATGGTGCCAAGTGTCGGGGCGCCGTTCAGCATGAACTTCATGTTTCCTGTACCGGACGCCTCCTTACTTGCCGTAGAGATCTGCTCGGAAACATCCGCTGCCGCGAAGATCAGCTCTGCGTTGGATACACGGTAATCCTCGATGAATACGACCTTCAGCTTGCCGTTGATGGAGCGGTCATTGTTCACCACGTCCGCTACGCTGTTGATCAGCTTGATGGTCAGTTTCGCGCGGCGGTAGCCTGCCGCTGCCTTCGCGCCGAAAATAAATGTCCTCGGATAGAAATCCATCTCCGGGTGGTCCTTGATCTGATTATACAGATACATCACATGCAGGATGTTCAGAAGCTGGCGCTTATACTCATGCAGCCTCTTTACCTGTACATCAAAGATAGACCGCGGGTCTACATCCACGCCGTTGTGCTCCCTGATATATTTCGCAAGGCGCAGCTTATTCTGATATTTGATGTTCATGAATTCCTGCTGGGCTTTCGGGTCGTCCGCATAGATCTTCATCTTCGCGATCTGCGGAAGATCCGTGATCCACTCGTCGCCGATATGCGCCGTTACCCAGT
The DNA here is from genome assembly GCA_964385485.1 of uncultured Lachnospiraceae bacterium. GTDB lineage: Bacteria > Bacillota > Clostridia > Lachnospirales > Lachnospiraceae > Choladousia. Next base: position 1,174 of record CAYLPF010000305.1, read on the forward strand.
CCGCCAGAAGCGGGTTCGCATGGAGCAGGAATCTTCTCTGGGTGATACCGTTCGTCTTGTTGTTGAACTTCTGCGGCATCATCTCATAGAAATCCCTGAGCTCCTGATTCTCCAGGATCTCAGTGTGCAGCCTTGCAACGCCGTTTACAGAATAGCCGGCCGCGATAGCCAGATGCGCCATCTTGACCTGCCCGTCATAGATGATCGCCATCTTGCGCACCTTCTCCTGGTTGCCGGGATATTTCTTCTGGATCTCCTCAACAAAACGGCGGTTGATCTCCTCAATGATCTGATATACCCGGGGAAGCAGCCTGGAGAACAGCTCGATCGGCCATTTCTCAAGAGCCTCTGCCATGATCGTATGGTTTGTGTAAGCGCAGGTCTTTGTCGTCACTTCCCACGCCTCATCCCACTCAAGGCCTTCCTCGTCCAAAAGGATACGCATCAGCTCCGCAACCGCTACCGTCGGATGGGTATCGTTGAGCTGGAAGGTAACCTTCTCGTGGAATCTGCGGATATCGTCATGTGTCCTCTTATATTTCGCGATCGCTTCCTGGACGCTCGCGGAAATAAAGAAGTACTGCTGTTTCAGGCGCAGCTCCTTGCCTGCGTAATGGTTGTCGTTCGGATAAAGGACATCCACCAGGTTCTTGGCCAGGTTCTCCTGCTCCACTGCCTTCTGGTAATCCCCTTTGTCAAACGCGTCAAGATGGAAATCATTGATCGCCTCAGCGTCCCACACACGCAGCGTATTTACGATATTGTTGTTGTAGCCCAGGATCGGCATATCAAAAGGGATCGCCCGTACAGACTGGTAACCTTCCTGAATAAAGTTGTTCCTCCGCTTTTTCTCATCGTACTCGACGCGGACATAACCGCCGAATTTGACGATCTTTGCGTACTCCGGACGGCGGAGCTCAAACGGGTAGCCGTTCTTCAGCCAGTTATCCGGCACCTCGACCTGATAGCCGTTCTC
>CAYLPF010000306.1:0-2145 GCA_964385485.1 uncultured Lachnospiraceae bacterium
GCCTGTCCCTTGCTTTCCGGGGTAAGAGTCTGCCGGTTTTGATACAGTACAGCGGCTGTCAGGGCAAGTACAGCGGCCAGGCTGCCATATCTGGCAAAGGTACGGTACGTTTTCTTTTTCTTTCTTTTTGGGGCAGCAAAATCGGCGGCCTTATTCTGGCAGGATGAATCTGCTGCTGTTTCCGCCTGGTTTTGAAGCGTCTTTTCGATCGCTTCGGGCTGCAGGGAAGCCGGCGGGGTCAGATTTTCGGCATCGTCTTTTATTCTCTGTAATAAATCTTTTTCGTTCATGAGAATCTCCTTTCGGTTTATGTGAGCATGGTTCCCAGTTTTTTTAATGCGCGGCTTTGCCGGGAACGCACGGTATTGGGATTCATATTCAGCAGTTCCCCTGTTTCCTGGCTGGAATAGCCTGCAAAAATATTCATGGAAATAATCAGGCGGTCTTCATCTTCCAGCGAAGCAAACGCACGCCGGATATCAGTCTGCTCGGACATGTCGCTGTCTGTGCTGCCAAGGGATTCGTCAAGCTCTGCGGGAGCATTGATATATTGGCGGATCCGGCGGCTGCATTTAGCTGTCAGAATGCGGAAAATCCAGGCTTTGAAAGCTGCGGCGTCCCGGAGCGTATGTATCTGGGCAAAAGCATCCAGTACAGTTTCGCTGACTGCGTCTTCCGCATCCTGTGTATGGTGCAGCGTATACACTGCAAAACGGTATAAATCTTTATAAACGGATTCGTATAACAGGGCAAAGGCATGGGTATCGCCCTGTTGTGCCTGACGGACCAGCTCTGTCATCGTATTCATGCATTTTCTCCTTCCTTTTGTATATTAGGTGTCAAAAAACCCCTGAACTGTTGCAGGGGTTTTCAAAATTTTTTCCGGCTGTGCGGTTAACACATCTGTTTGCCATTTATGGCAATACAGAGGCGCTGTCGGATCAGCAGCCGCACAGTTGGATTATTCTATGGATTGTTATGGCATCGGATGGTGTTCTTTTTCAATAAAGCCTTCCCCATGGACCTCCCTCGTATCAGTCATCATAACAAAAGCGTTCGGATCAAGTGCGTGTACAGTATTCAGTACTGTATGTGCCTGTACCATGGAGCAGGCGCAGAGCAGAATATCCCGGTCCTGCTGTGTATATGTGCCGATCCCGCGGATCCCGGTGGATCCTCTGCCGGTGATCTCTCCGATGGCATCCGCGATCACCTTTCCCCGGTCAGTGATAATGATGGCAAGGGATCCGGCTGAGGCGCCGTACATGATCTTATCCATTACAATGGAATTGGCGAAGGTGGTGATCAGTCCATAGAGTACTGCATCCACATTTTTGTACACAGGCCAGCCCAGCAAAATGACGATGAGGTCTGTTGCCATCGTAACGATACCCATGGAAAGATGCGGACGGAGGTGTTTAATGGTCATAGTCAGGAAATCGGTGCCGCCCGAGGAAGTACCTCTCATATAAAATAACCCCATTCCCACGCCAAGACAGATACCGGCGTACAGAGCCGCCATAAAAGGCGAACCTGTGTAGGACGGCGTATGCGGGAAGACAACATCCAGAAAGAAGGTACACAGCAGCATAGTCCGGGCAGTTTTGCGGAGAAATGTTTTCCCAACTACCTTGTAGCTGATCAGCACTAAAGGGACATTGAGCAGCAGGGAGGTAATACCGATGGGAAAACCGGACAGGTAGTTGATGATCAGCGCAAGACCCGATATGCCGCCAGGCGCGAAATTTGCCGACCGTGCAAAGGTATAGATACTGACAGAATAAAATATACTTCCGACAATGTCACACAGAAGATCCAGAAGTATATTTTTGATATTTTTCGTTATGTTCATTGAGGTTTTCTCCGTTTCTTAATAATGGAATGCGTATGGCAGCTTCGGCATTATGCAGTAAACTTCCATAACTTATTTTTTCTTATTTATGCTATCATTATACTGCATATAAAGGTGTTTGGCAAAGCCGTTTCAGTGCAGAAAAGAGATATTCTGCAAAGAAAAACAAATTATACATATAATAAAAATCGCAAGAAACGCAAGGAAAGATTTCTCAACCCTTGCAGGAATAACCGAAAAACGGTATAATGTCCGAAAAGGGCAGAGCCAGGTCAGGATGAAGCGGAGGCCTG
>CAYLPF010000307.1:0-2140 GCA_964385485.1 uncultured Lachnospiraceae bacterium
TGTAAAAGGAGGCTGGAAAGCATGATTATTATTGGTGAAAAGATAAATGGCTCTATCCCGTCTGTTGCGGATGCCATCGCGAGACGGGACAGCGAATTTATCAAAAACAGGGCAAAGACGCAGGCGGAAGCGGGCGCGACATTTATTGACTGTTGTGCATCTGTTCCGGAAGCGCAGGAACCGGAGACACTCAAATGGATGATCGACTGTATCCAGGAGGTCACAGATCTTCCGATCTCTCTGGACAGCCCCAGCGCGGACGTGCTGGCGCAGGTTTTTCCATACTGTAAGAGGCCGGGCCTGATCAATTCCGTGTCCGGCGAGGGCAACAAGATCGATACGATTTTTCCGGCGATCGCGGACACAAAATGGCAGGTCATCTGCCTTCTCTCTGACGATACCGGTATTCCGAAATCCGCGGCGGATCGGCTGAGAGTATTCGACCATATTATGGAGAAGGCGAAAGAATACGGGATCAAGCCGAACCGGCTCCATATCGATCCGCTTGTGGAGATGCTGTGTACCTCTGAGGACGGCATTGCCATGAACGTGGAGGTCATCAGCACAGTCAGGGAGCGGTATCCGAACATTCACATTACGGCGGCGGTGAGCAACATTTCGTTCAACCTGCCGGTTCGTAAGATGATCAATCTGGGCTTTACGGTGCTGGCCATGAATGCGGGCCTGGACAGCGCGATCCTTGATCCGACGAACCGGGATATGATGGGCGTGATCTACGCTACAGAAGCGCTTCTGGGCAGGGACGATTACTGCATGGAATACATTGAAGCGTACCGGGACGGCCTGTTTGGGCCGAAAAAATAGAAACGGACAAAGCCGGGCAGGAGAAGCGGACAGAATAAAAGGAAACAATGGGAAACAAAGAAAATAAGTAAGAAACAGAAAGCAAGGAGGATGTAAAATGGCTGGTATTGATGAAGTTTACAAGCTGGTAGAGCGGGGAAAATCAAAGCTGATCGCGGCAGCGGTGCAGGATGCGCTTGACGAGGGCTGCGAGGCCACAGATATTCTGAACAGCGGCATGATAAAAGCGATGGATTCTGTGGGTGAGAAGTTTAAGAATGGCGAGATTTTTGTGCCGGAGATGCTGATTGCGGCGAAGACTATGAAGAAGGGCGTCGAGGTACTGAAGCCGCATCTGGCGACCGGGGCGGCGGGAGCGCTTGGCAAGGTTATTATTGGCACAGTGGCCGGAGATCTGCATGATATCGGGAAGAATCTTGTTATCATGATGCTGGAATCCGCCGGGTTTGAGGTGATCGACCTGGGTGTGGATGTGCCGAAGGAGAAATTTATCGAGACATACGAAGCGAACCCGGATACAAAGATCATCGGCTGTTCTGCGCTGCTTACGACAACAATGCCTGCTCTGAAGGATACGGTTGAGCTGATCAACGGGCAGAGCTTCCGGTCGAAGGTAAAGGTCATGGTGGGCGGCGCGCCTATCACACAGGAATTTGCGGATGAGATCGGAGCCGACGCATATACAGAGGACGCGGCTTCCTGTGCAAAGAAGGCAAAAGAGCTGGTGGCATGACAAGCAAAAAAGAAAGGAGCGACCTGTTATGATGACTGCAAGAGAAAACATGGACGCCGTGATCAGGGGCGGCAACCCGGAGCGTTTCGCGAATAATTATGAGGCGATCCAGCTTCTGTTTCACCCTTTTTATCTCCATAATCCAGCTCCGGCAAAGGGCGAAGAAAATGTGGTGGACGCATGGGGCGTGACAAACAGCTTCCCGGCCAACACCCCCGGAGCCTTCCCGGTACATACGCCGGACAAGATCGTGATCAAAGATTTTGAAAACTGGCAGGATTATCTCCATGCGCCGTCCCTGAAATTTCCAAAGGAAGAGTGGGAGATATTCAAGGCGCAGTATGACGCGGTGGATACGGCGCAGAGCTATAAGAGCGCGTTTGTAGCGCCCGGTATTTTCGAGCGGATGCACCACTGCGGCGGCATGGAGAACGCGATGATGGCTTTTTATGAGTGTGAGGATGAGGTGCATGACCTGATTAAATACATCACCGAATGGGAACTGGAGATGGCGGAAGGGATCTGCCAATATTTAAAACCGGACGCCGTATTCCATCATGACGACTGGGGCAGCATGAAGAG
>CAYLPF010000308.1:0-2122 GCA_964385485.1 uncultured Lachnospiraceae bacterium
TCCGGATGCTCCGCATTCACCGCAATACTGAAATAGGCGGGTACAATATAAGCCCCATATTCCTGCAGCACCGGGCTGTCAGTCACCTCAATGGCATATGCATGCTGCTCATCGCTGTCGTTTGTCGAGCTGTATACAAGCTTATCCTTGTATTTTTCAATGAATGCCTCGTCCATCAGCGATTCCAGATCCTCGTACACGCCGTACACTTCATAATTTTCATAGGTTTCCTTATCGGCAACAACCACGTCCAACTGTTTTGCGGAAAACATGGCAGTCAGCTTCTGGCTGCACTCCATACTGAACTCACTCGGATTTTCATGGTTGATAATCATCGAACAGTCAAGCATCATGCGTTTGCCATCCAGATCGATGTCTTTTTCTTCCGCAAATTCCTGTAAAAGCGGGTGAGTTTCATCTGTGTCGGACAACTGCGTGTTGACAAAGGCCGAATAAAGGACGATCTCCCTGCTGTTTTCGATCAACTGCGGCAGCGAGATGGCAAGCGTGATTAGCAGACCGATAACCACAATGATGGGCCATTTATAGTAATCCCAGATGTAGGAAAGCTTTTTTTTGCGATCCAGATCCTTAAAATGAACCTCTTCCTTTTGAAACGGATTTTCCTGGGGCATTTCTTCCGGGTGCAGCGTCAGTTTCATTTGCAGTAACCTCCTGTGTAATAGAGAACGTGTCAAAAAGAAGTTTCGGGCGATGTACGGGAAATTTCTGACACTGTAAACGCAGTATAACATAATTACACAAAAAAGTCACCGAAATCGCAAAATAACCCTTTGAAAATTATGTGAACAAGTCTATAATAAAGGTAGTTTGGTTCGTAACTGTTCGGGCGCCGGACAGATTTCCTTATTTTATGATAGAAACGGAGTGATTACAATGGTTGTCGGTACAAAAGATGTGTATATGGAACAGCTCGTCAAGCGCAAATCCAAGCCGAAATACGCGTTTATCAAAGGTCTGTGTATCCTTTTGATCGTCGTGGTCGCCTGCCTTTCCCTTTTTATCAGTCCCTTGCTTCTGTTTGTGGCTTTTTTTATGGGGCTTGGTTCCTATTACCTGTTCCAGACGTTTGACGTCGAATTCGAATATACTTATGTAAATGGCCAGTTGGATATTGACAAGATTCTCGGCAAAGCGCGCCGGAAAAAGCTGGTGACACTGCAGATGGAGCAGCTTGAGATGCTCGCACAGAAGGATTCACATGCGCTCGATTCGCTTCGCAATATGAAATGTACATTTTATGACGCTTCCGCAAATGAACCGGATCATCAGGTATACGAGATGTATGTCCATACAGACAAGGAGCTTGTAAAGATCTTCTTTGAGCCGAAGGAGGAGCTGCTTGACGCCATTCGCCAGCTCTCCCCGCGCAAGGTAGACCTAAGGTAAATGCTTTTGATTACATTCTTGACTTCATATAGATGTTTTGTTAAAATTGGAAACATTATAAATTCATACATCATAGGGGAGGAAGCGTGAAAAATAACATGAGTAAGATTATTGGCGAGGGAATTACATTTGATGATGTTTTGCTGGTGCCTGCGTATTCGGAGGTCATTCCGAATCAGGTGGATCTTTCCACATGGCTGACCGGCAGGATCCATCTGAACATTCCGATGATGAGTGCCGGGATGGATACGGTTACGGAATATCGGATGGCAATTGCCATGGCAAGACAGGGCGGTATCGGTATCATTCACAAAAACATGTCGATCGAAGAGCAGGCGGAAGAGGTAGATAAGGTGAAGCGCTCTGAAAACGGCGTGATCACCGATCCGTTTTTTCTTTCTCCGGAGCATACGCTGGAGGACGCAAACGACCTGATGGCAAAATACCACATTTCCGGCGTTCCGGTGACGGAGGGCAGAAAGCTGGTCGGCATCATCACCAACAGAGACCTCATGTTTGAGACCGACTTTTCAAAAAAGATCCGCGAATCCATGACATCCGAGGGGCTGATCACGGCAAAGGAAGGCATTACGCTCGAAGGCGCCAAGGCGATCCTTGCGAAGGCCAGAAAGGAAAAGCTGCCGATCGTGGACGACGACTTCAACCTGAAAGGGCTGATCACGATCAAGGATATTGAAAAGCAGATCAAATA
>CAYLPF010000309.1:0-2120 GCA_964385485.1 uncultured Lachnospiraceae bacterium
CGCGGCTTTGTGGAAGCGGCGCTGGAGATTCATGAGAACAAAACAAAATAATCCCGGATAATCGAAAAGGAACCTCCACCGGAGCTTCCTTTCGCATGCCTGGCAACAAAAGGACTGGCGATACAGCCCCGCCCGATCACCCGGGCGGACAGCCTGCCGCCAGTCTTGTTCTGTGTAAGCCTTATTTTCTGTCAGGCATACTTCGCGGAAACCTGCGTTCTTCCAGGCCTTTTATGCCGGACCGGTCCGCATAAGCCATATTTCAGTCGATGCTGCGGATGATCTCACGGAGCGGCAGAATAAAGGTCGGAGATACGGACAGCTCATCGATGCCCATCTCTACAAACTTCTCTGTCAGTTCCATATCCGCGCCGAGCTCGCCGCAGATACCTACCCATGCGCCGCCCTTATGGCCGTTCTCGATCGTCATCTGGATCGCCCGCAGCACTGCCGGATGATGCGCGTCATAGAACGCGTCCAGCTTCGGATTCTGCCTGTCGATCGCCAGTGTATACTGGGTCAGGTCATTCGTCCCGATACTGAAGAAGTCTACTTCCTTTGCAAGCTCCTCACTGATCAGGACTGCCGCCGGCGTCTCGATCATAACGCCCAGCTCTACATCCTGGTAAGCGATGCCGAGCTCGCGAAGCTCTGCCTTTACTTCCTCCACGATCTCTTTGATCCGGACGATCTCTTTTACAGAAATGATCATCGGGAACATGATAGAAATATTGCCGAACGCGCTGGCGCGAAGCAGTGCGCGAAGCTGCGTCTTGAAGATCTCTTCTCTTGTCAGGCAGATGCGGATCGCACGGTAGCCAAGAGCTGGGTTTTCCTCCGGATCCAGGTCAAAGTAATCCACCTTTTTATCGGCTCCGATGTCCAGTGTACGGATAATGACCTTCCTGCCCGCCATATTCTGGGCAACTACCTTATACGCCTGGAACTGCTCCTCCTCTGTCGGATAATGGTCTGATTCCAGGTATAAGAATTCACTTCGGAACAAGCCGATACCTTCCGCGTCGTTTGAAAGCGCACCTGCCGTATCTGAAACGCTTCCGATATTTGCATAAAGATGGATCTCACGTCCGCTCTTCGTTACGGTTTTCTGTCCCTTGAGTGTTTTCAGAAGATCCGCTTTGCGCTGCTCTTCCTCCATCTTTGTCTTTGCCGCCGCGATCTGTTCCTCATCCGGCTCCACGATCACAGCGCCCTGATAGCCGTCCACGATCGCAAGCTTTCCGTTCCACTCTTTGCTGATCGGCACGCCGATGATAGCCGGTATATTCATGGTGCGGGCCAGGATCGCCGTATGGGAGTTGGAAGAACCATGCTCCGTAACAAACCCGAGCAGCTTTGACTTGTCCATCTGCACAGTCTCACTGGGCGCCAGGTCGTCCGCCACCAGGATCACCGGCTCCTCCAGATTGCCCATGTCGCTGTCCGTGCCGCTTAAGATACGCACCAGGCGCTCGGAGATATCCCTGATATCCGCCTCTCTGGCCTTCATATAATCGTCATCCATGCTGGCAAACATCTGTGCGAAATTATCGCCTGTGACGGCTACGGCGTACTCTGCGTTGACGCCATCCTGCTGGATCATATTGATGATGGACTCGCAGTAATCGTCATCATCCAGCATCATCTGATGCACTTCAAACAATGCCGCTCCGGATTCGCCAACCTCTTTTAAAGCTTTTTCATACAGCTCCTGAAGCTGTGCTACCGCTTTTTCCTTTGCCGCACCGAGCCTTACCAGCTCTGCAGCCGTATCTTCTACCTTTTCTCTTTTTACAACGGCGCTGTTCTTCTCATAGAAGAAAACCTTGCCCATTGCAATCTTGCGGAAGATAGATTTGCCTTCATATCGTTCCATACTGATTGTCCCCCGTCCTGTTTAAATAATGCGCAGGACATACAGAAAGTACACGTCAGGAAATACGCTTCCGGTATGTCTGCGCTCAACATGATTGATTACAGATTTTCCTGGAAGAATTTCTCCAGTGCCGCGATTGCTTCCTCTTCGTCTGCGCCGTCAGCCGTAACGGTAACTTCAGCGCCCTTTTTTACGCCCATGCTCATGATCATCATCAACTGCGTAGCGGAAACGGTTCTCTCTT
>CAYLPF010000310.1:0-2105 GCA_964385485.1 uncultured Lachnospiraceae bacterium
CCCTGAACTGGCCGATCACATCTTCGCTGACCTCATAACAGTCCTGGCAGATGGATGGGCCTATGGCCGCGCGGATATCCGCCGGGTCCGTTCCATACCGCCGCCTCATTGCTTCCACCGTAGCGCCTGCAATATCGCTGACTGTCCCTTTCCAGCCGGAATGGGAAAGGCCCACCGCCCTTTGCACCGGATCCACAAAATACAGCGGTACGCAGTCAGCATAGAAGGTCGCGAGAATGACATTCGGCACGTTCGTGATCAGGCCGTCCACATCCGAATAATCCTTTTCTCTGAGATAGCCCTTGCCGCAGTCTGCGGCAGTGACCTCCCGGACGTGGTTCGTATGTGTCTGGTCAGAGCAGACGAGCTTCCTGTCATCAAATCCGATTGCCTCCGCGATCCGCCTGTAATTCTCTCTCACCCGGTCCGCGTCATCCCCACGGGTAAAGCTGAGATTCATCTGCGCGAACTCGCCTTCGCTGACGCCGCCGATGCGGCTGGAAAATCCATGACAAAAGCCTTCCTGCGCGGAAATTCCCGGGAAGGTAAAATACAGGACGCCGTTTTTCCAGTTTTCCTGCACTGTACTTTCTGTGCCTTTCCGCACAAGCTCTGCCCTCTTCGATTTCATTTTATCCCCCTTTTTTCTTCTGCCGCAGTATCCCGCCTATCCGCATTGAAATGCATCCTGGATCAGTGTTACTTCATCTCCCTGAAAGGAGAGTACATCGAATCTGCACGGACAGTCAAAAGCAATCTGCTTTTCCATCAGATACCATCTTGCGCTGCGGAGGATCCGCTGCTGTTTCCTGCGATCTACAGCCTCCAGACCGTCTCCGCTGTGCCCGTCCCGGCGGTATTTGACCTCAATAAACACAAGATATCCGCCCTGCACTGCCACAAGGTCGATCTCCCCTGCCCTGCACCTGTAGTTCGATGACACGATCCTGTATCCCAGTCCGCCAAGATATTCCTTCGCCCTGTTCTCATACTCAGTACCAACCGCACGTTTATTCAAGTAAAGCTACCGCTCTCTCCCAGCATATCTCACCTTCTGCATAATAGCAGTATATCGTAAGCCTGCTCTTCCTTTCTGCGCGATGTCAATGCACCACATGCCTGCGCCATAACAGTGTATTTCTTGCTTGCGCTATACGAAATGCCCGATAAAGCTCCTCCTGTGTATCGGGGAAGGCCCGTATTTTTTTAATGCCTCAATATGCGCTGCGGATCCATATCCCTTATGGGAGGCAAATCCGTATTCCGGCATTACCTTGTCATACTCACGCATCAGCCTGTCCCTGGTCACCTTGGCGACTACGCTGGCAGCAGCGATGGAAAGGCTCTTCGCATCGCCCTTGATGATCGGAACCTGGGGAATACTGACCTGCGGGATTCTGACAGCATCATTCAGAAGTATCTGCGGCTCCACCTGCAGCTTGCCGACGGCCTCCCGCATCGCTTCATACGTTGCCTGAAGAATATTGATCTCATCGATACGGGCCGGGGACACCATCCCGACGCCCCAGGCAACCGCCTTTTCCGTTATCTCTTCATACAGCTCTTCCCTGCGCTTTTCTGTCAGCTTCTTTGAATCATTCAGATACAGGATCCGGCAGTTTTCCGGCAATATCACTGCTCCCGCCACCACAGGCCCGGCCAGAGGGCCTCTTCCCGCCTCATCGATGCCGCACATAAGGCCGTATGATTCATATCTGCGCTCATATGTCCACATACTGTCCAGCCGCCTGTATTCCGCATCCAGCTTTTCCAGCTTTCTTCTGTACTTCGCAATCAGGCCGACAACTCCGGCTCTCTGATCATCCGCGTAAATTTCAAACAGACGAAGAAGCGCCTCATCATCGGCCTGTAAAAATTCTTTTTTTACCTCTGCAATACTTTTCATCCCTGCCTCATTTTCTTTCCTGCGCAGCAAACGTGCCCTTCGCATATCCACGCGGAGATCGGATAGGGGAGAATTATCGACCCTATCCGCCCGCGCGAGCCGCGTGCTGCTTCTGCAGCAAGATTCCTTTCGCGGCTCTGCGCGTTATTATGTCATAGGGAACGAAATTTCCTATGACATAAGGAATCCGATACTTTCC
>CAYLPF010000311.1:0-2070 GCA_964385485.1 uncultured Lachnospiraceae bacterium
CTTTACTGCCAAAAAATGTATCTAATCAGCTTTATAAAACGGTGCAGTATATTATGGGGCACGCTGACGTAAATATTACGCTCAACGTTTATGCACACAGCAATTTAGATCAGATAAAAAAAGAAATGTGGAATGCAGAGGCTGTGTAGCGTAATTATAAAGCAAAGATTTTAACCCATTTTTAACCCAGCCCAATAAGAAAGCATGAGAAAATGTAAGAACTTCCATATACCATCGAATGCTCACAAATGCCGTATTTACAACAAATTCCGGCGCCTGTACGAGGTTGTAAGAACCCGCGCAGGCGCCGGAAATAAAAAGGGGAGGATAAGTATTTTTCTTATCTTTTGTATTATCATCGGAGGGGGATCCAATGATAAGAGCATACGCTAATCTCATAAGAAAAGTTTCCGTTCGCTTCTTTGAAGCTGTTTTCCTGTGAGATTAGTTATAGTATGACCGGTTTTCCGAAAAATATACAGCGGAGCGAAAAAAATAATGCCATCTGTCCGGGAAATAAATGTTTTGTGAATTTCCCCGGTTTTGCTTGTTATGTCGGGCAAAATATTATATAATGAGAAAAAATTTCAAATCAATATTTATTTGAAACAAAGGATGGTATTATTATGGGATTATTACAGACATGGAGAGATGCGGCATATTCTCAGGAGACAGATAAAAAGGAGCTGAAGCAATTCTGGGCAGATTATTTTTTGTCAGAGCAGGGAATCTATGAGCAGCTTCTGGCAAACCCGGAAGAGGCGGTTTCAGGTACGGTGAAGGAACTGGCTGAAAAGTATGAGGTTCCTGTCATGAAAATGGTAGGCTTTCTGGATGGTATCAACGACAGTCTGAAGACTCCGAACCCAATCGATGAGATGGAAGAGGATACGGTGGTCAGCCTGGACTTTGACAATGAGATGCTCTACAAGAATATGGTAGATGCAAAGGCTGACTGGCTTTACAACCTTCCGGCGTGGGACAAGATTTTTGACGCAGAAAAGAAGAAAGCGCTTTACCTTGAGGCAAAGAGGATGAATACGATTGTCAAAGGCCCGAAGGTCGGAAGAAATGACCCGTGTCCCTGCGGCAGCGGAAAGAAATATAAATTCTGCTGCGGCAGGTAACCCCATGCGCTTTGAGCGTACCACTGCACATGAAAGTGTTACCGCGCATGGGTGCATTCCTGAACTCAGTTTTCCGCTTCGCGGAAAAGGGTACCTTCACAGTAATTAAGAAAGTCATACCATGCCAGAAAGTGCCTGCGCAGCGGTGAGCTGCGTGAGGTGACACAAGCTTGCGGAGGACTTTATGAGAAATTGGTTACAGACGGGATGCCTGATTCTGGGCATCCTTTGCTTTTCTTATTATATAGCAATTGTGATGTATGCCGGTTTCCACACCAGCATATCCTGGATATGGCTTCTGGGTGGAGCGCTGTTTCTGTTCCTGTGGCGGGGGCTCATCTATCAGTCTCTCCACCCGGAGTCAAAGCTGCGGTTTGTGCTGACCGCACTGGGCGTACTGATCTTTATCGGCGCCCTGGTCATAGCCGTGGTGGGCAGCCGTATCGTGGGAGCCATGGCGTCAAGCCCGCGGGAGGATCTGGATTACGTCATCGTACTGGGGGCGCAGGTGCGTGGGACGGCTCCATCCCGGGCGCTTCGCCGGAGACTTGACCGTGCTGTGGAATACGCGCAGGAAAATCAGAACACAGTGTTCGTGCTTTCCGGCGGGCAGGGGCCGGATGAGGAGATCTCGGAGGCGGAGTGCATGTACCGCTATATGACGCAGCAGGGAGTTGACCCGTCGCGTCTTCTTCTGGAGGAAAACTCCACCAGCACAAGGGAGAACCTGAAGTTTTCCGCAGAGCTATACGGCCTGAAGGAGAAATCCGTCGGCATACTTTCCAACAATTTCCATATGTACCGTGCGATGCTGCTCGCAAAGCAGGAGGGCTATCAGAAGATAGAAGGTATCCCGGCATCGGCGGACATCGGGATGCAGCCGCACAATATCCTGCGGGAGGTCTGCTGCGTGCTGCTGGAAAGTTACCGTTCAGCCAGCCGC
>CAYLPF010000312.1:0-2059 GCA_964385485.1 uncultured Lachnospiraceae bacterium
AAGCCAGTACACAACAGGGATTTTAGCGGGCCCTGTGAAGTTTTTCCCTGCATCCGGCCTGCCGCCACGTCTCAGGTATATTATCCCCGGTACAGCTTCGCGTAAATCCCGTTTCTGGCCAGCAGCTCCTCATGCGTTCCCTGCTCTTCAATACCATTAGATGTCAGCACAAGAATCTTTCTGGCATTCCGTATTGTAGAAAGCCGATGGGCGATCACGAAGGTCGTCCTCCCCTTCGCCAGCGCCTCCATGGACCGCTGTACGATCTTTTCACTCTCATTATCCAGTGCGGATGTCGCCTCGTCAAAGATAAGTATTGCCGGATTCTTCAAAAATACCCGCGCGATCGAAAGGCGCTGCTTCTGCCCGCCGGAAAGCTTCACGCCCCGCTGTCCGATATCCGTCAGATATCCATCGGGAAGCTGCTCAATAAAATCATGGGCGTTCGCGAGCTTTGCCGCACGAATGACCTCCTCATCCGTAGCATTCGGTTTTCCGTACCGAATGTTCTCCATAACATTCTCGGCAAACAGATATACATCCTGCTGTACGATTCCGATCTGCCTGCGCAGATCCTCCAGTTTGATCCTGCGGATGTCCGTTCCATCCAGCAGGATCCGCCCGCTCTCCACATCATAAAACCGAGGGATCAGGCTGCACAGCGTCGTCTTGCCGCCGCCCGAAGAGCCGACGATCGCCAGATAATCCCCGGCATTTACGTGCAGGTCAAGATGGCTGAGCACCGTATCCTGCCCCTCCTCATAGCGGAAGGATACATTATCAAAGCGGATATCCCCCTTCACCTGAGAAACTGCGATCGCGTCCGGCGCGTCCTTGATGTCCGGCTCGATAGCCAGGATCTCCAGGAAACGCTCGTACCCGGAATATCCGTTCTGGAACTGCTCCGTAAAATTGATCAGCTTCTTCACCGGCTCTGTAAAGTTGTTAATATAAAGAAGGAACGTCACCAAATCCGCTACGTCCATCTTTTCTCCGGTGATCAGGCATGCTCCGGCGATCAGCACCACGATCGTAACCAGCGTAGTCAGAGCGCCAAGGCCGGAATTGTATCCACCCATGTACCAGTAGCTTCTTTTCTTGGACTCCACGAACTGCTCATTTCCCTCACGGAATTTTTTCATTTCAATCGCTTCATTGGCGAAGGATTTCACAGCACGGATACCGGCAAGGCTGTCTTCGATCTGGCTGTTGATATCGGCGATCCTGGCACGGTTCGCCTTGAACGCTTTCTTCATTCTCTTATTAAAGAAAGCGGCATACAACAAAATAACCGGCAGAAAAGCGAACGCCACCAGCGTAAGCGTTAAATTGATCCTGCAGAGAATGATAAAAGAACCGACGAATTTGATCAGTGAAATGACAACGTCCTCCGGTCCGTGATGCAGCAGTTCGCTGATATCAAACAGATCCGAAGTCACCCTGGACAAAAGCTGTCCGATCTTCTGATTGTCATAAAATGCAAAAGAAAGCTTCTGGTAATGGGCAAAAATCTCATTACGCATATCATGCTCGATCTTTGCCCCCATAATATGGCCGAAATACGCGATATAAAAATTACAGAAACACTCCACCGCTACCATGACCACCATCACGGCTCCCAGCTTCGCTATGATCCGCATTGCCTCCCCGCCCGGCAGTACGATCACATTCGACGTGATATAACGCACGATCAGCGGGATCGCCAGCGTAACGCCGGCTCCGAGGATCGCAAAAAACATATCGCTGAAAAATAATTTTTTGTATGGCCTGTAGTATGCCGCAAGCCGTTTTAATTTATGGTCCATTTTTCTCTTTACAGGGCCTGTACATTCCGGCGAAAAGAAAAACGGCCCTGCCGTTTTTCATCCCGCAGAAACATCCTGCATTATTCCTCCGTAAGCCCTTGCTCCTTCATCACTTTAGTTACTTCATTTACGTATTTCTCACAGAGCTCATCTGTCTCCGCCTCTACCATGACACGAATGACCGGCTCCGTACCGCTCTCCCTGACAAGTATCCTGCCTTCCTCTCCAAGGGCGTTCGTCACCGCATCCACTGC
>CAYLPF010000313.1:0-2034 GCA_964385485.1 uncultured Lachnospiraceae bacterium
CGAAAACTGTCTGAACGGCTGAATTATCTGCGAAATCTGGAAGAAAAGAAGGCACAGGTACTTTCCACGATCGAGGAGCAGGGAAAGCTGACGCCGGAGCTGAAAAAGCAGATCGAGGACGCACAGACGCTGGTCGTGGTGGAGGATCTGTACCGGCCATACCGGCCGAAACGCCGCACCAGGGCAACGGTCGCGAAGGAGAAGGGCCTGGAGCCTCTGGCTGACCTGATCTTGCTTCAGATGACGGAAAAACCGCTGGAGCAGGAAGCACAGGCTTTCCTGTCAGAAGAGAAGGGCGTGCTTACAGCGGAAGATGCATTGAGCGGGGCAAAGGATATTCTGGCGGAGTCTGTTTCCGATGAAGCAGATTACCGTATCCGTATCCGTGAAATGACCACCCGGGAGGGTGTGCTGATATCGGAGGCCCGGGATGAGAAGGCCCAGTCCGTATATGAGATGTATTATTCTTATACAGAGCCGGTCTCAAAGGCGGCCGGTCACAGGATACTGGCGCTGAACCGCGGAGAAAAAGAAAAGTTCCTGAATGTGAAGATAGAAGCGCCGGAGGAAAAGATACTGCAGTATCTGGAACGTAAGGTGATCACAAGAGAGAATCCACGGACATCTCCTGTACTGCGCGAGGTGGTGGCGGACAGCTACAGGCGGCTGATCGCTCCGGCTATCGAGCGCGAGATCCGAAGTGCGCTGACGGAGAAAGCGGAGGATGGAGCTATTGCTGTATTCGGGAAAAATCTGGAGCAGCTTCTGATGCAGCCGCCGATTGCGGGGCATGTGGTGCTTGGCTGGGATCCGGCGTTTCGTACTGGCTGTAAGCTGGCAGTGGTGGACGCTACGGGAAAAGTGCTGGATACCACAGTAGTTTATCCGACAGCGCCCACCAATGAGACAAAGATCCGCGCCGCGAAGGATACAGTGAAAAAGCTGATCCGGAAATACGGAGTGACGCTGATCTCCCTTGGAAACGGCACGGCTTCCCGGGAATCAGAGCAGGTCATTGTGGATATACTGAAGGAGATCCCACAGAAGGTTTCCTATATCATTACGAACGAGGCGGGAGCTTCCGTGTACTCAGCAAGCAAGCTTGCGACTGAGGAGTTCCCGAACTTTGATGTGGGACAGAGAAGCGCGGCTTCCATTGCCCGCCGTGTGCAGGATCCGCTGGCGGAGCTGGTCAAGATCGACCCGAAATCCATCGGTGTCGGCCAATATCAGCACGATATGAACCAGAAGAAACTGGGAGAGGCCCTGGACGGCGTGGTGGAGGACAGCGTGAACCGTGTTGGCGTGGACCTGAATACGGCTTCCGCGCCGCTGATGGAGCACATTTCCGGTATTACAAAGACCATCGCGAAAAATATTGTGGCCTATCGGGAGGCGAACGGGCGCTTTACAGACCGGCGGGAGCTTTTGAAGGTGCCGAAGCTTGGACCGAAGGCTTTTGAACAGTGCGCCGGATTTATGCGGATCTCGGGCGGCAAAAATCCGCTGGACGCGACAAGTATCCATCCGGAGAGCTACGAGGCGGCCGGAAAGCTGCTGGAGGAGCTTGGATACACGAAGGAATGGGTCATGCAGCAGGGTATAGGCGTGATATTTGTCCGGGATTACAAAAAAATGGCGCAGCGCATTGGTGTCGGCGAGCCGACTCTGCGTGATATCGTAAAAGAGCTTGGCAAACCGGGACGTGACCCGAGGGAAGATATGCCGCAGCCGATCCTGCGTACCGATGTCCTTGAATTGAAGGATCTGAAGGAGGGCATGATCCTGAAAGGGACTGTGCGCAATGTCATTGACTTTGGGGCATTTGTGGATATCGGCGTCCATCAGGACGGACTGGTGCATATTTCCCAGCTTACCGATAAGAAATTCGTCAAACACCCGCTGGAGGTTGTGAGCGTCGGGGATATTGTAGAGGTGAAGGTCCTCAGTGTAGATCTGCAGAAGAAGAGGATCAGCCTGACGATGCGCATCTGAAAACGGGCGGTTTTTGCAGGGAAGATTCTGCGCCTGCAC
>CAYLPF010000314.1:0-2034 GCA_964385485.1 uncultured Lachnospiraceae bacterium
CAGAACAGCCGCCGGAAGATGAGCCGGAGACGGAACAGACAACAGAGGGAATGCCGGATATAGAGCAGCCGCCGGAAGATGAGCCGGTGACAGAGGAAACAGCGGAAGCAGAGCAGCCGCCGGAAAGTGAACCGGTGACGGAGCAGATAACAGAAGAAATGCAGGAGGAAACGGTGCCAGCCCCTGAAAAGATTTACCGTGGCGTACAGTATGAGATCAGGGGAGATGAAAATGCCTGGTACCGTGACGGAAAGGATCATCTCTGGGTTCGGGCAGGAAGCAGTCTTTACATAGAAACGAAGTCTGACAGCGGATATGGGCGAGGAGCGTCAAAGAAAAATCTTCAGGAGGATGGCAAGCTGATTTTCTGTCTTCAGAAAACGGACAAAGATGGGAATGTGACAGCGGAATCAGCTCTCCAGCAGGAAGCATATTTCGTTGATGAAGCGGCTCCGGCGGCGGAAGTGGCTGTTGCGGGAATCAGATCAGATGGGATGATATATGCGGCTCATGCTGCGGAGTCGGTCATATCAATCGAACCGGATGGGAAAAGCGGCCTGAAATCGGCTGCGTATGCAGTCGTTCAATGTCAGAAAGACGGAAGGATGAATGAACCGGAAAATGCAGCATGGCAGCCATGCTCATCAGGGATGCAGTTAAGCATATCAGAAGAGGGTATCTACCAGGTATATGTCAGGACAGAAGACATGGTTGGTAATCTTGCCTTTTCCAAAAGCGGTATCATATGTGTTGACCGGACTTCACCTGAAATTGAGATAGAAGGAGTAGGAAATCAAACGGCAAACTCTGGAAAGGTAGCAATCCGGGTGGCCTGTACGGACGCACATTACAAGGCGGGAACTCTGAATGTGGATATAGCCGGAAGAAATACGGGGAGCATAATATCGGTATGTGAAAAAAGTGAAAATGAAAAGGGAGCAGAGGTAAAGTATTATGATATTCCGAGGCAGAAGGGATACGATGATGTGTATCATTTGAGTGTACACGCTGAGGATATTTCCGGGAACATAACAGAACAGAGCATAGATTTTTCTGTTAACCGTTTCGGCTCAGTATATGATCTGGCTCCGGAGACACGGCAAAATCTGAGGCTGTATTATCTGTCGGAGGCTCAGGAAGTGGTTTTTTATGAGACAAATATTGATTATGTGGGCGAATCTGACATTTTTTGCAGGAGAGATGGTGAGCTTCAGGAGCTGATACGTGGGAAGGATTATCATGTCACGATGCAGGGCAGCAAAGAGTCATGGAAACAGTATCAGTATACGATCCCGGCAGATTATTTTAAAAAGGAGGGGGTTTATGAGCTTTTGCTGTCTTCCAGGGATCGCGCAGATAATCAGAGCGATACGGGAATGCAGGAAAAGCGGGTTGCTTTTGTTCTGGACTGGACACCACCTTCCTGCATTATAACGGGAGTAGAGGCAGGGATGGCGTATGAGACAGATGTGACCGCATGTATTATACCTCAGGATAATATTGGATTGAAAACGGTGAAGATATATCGTGACAGCGAGCTGTTTCAGGAGGAAAACAATAAGAATGAGGAGCCTTTAAAAATATCGATGAATGCCGGGAAAGAGTGGCAGACATTGCAGATTTATCTGGAAGACCTTTCCGGGAATCAATACTGGAGTGAAGAGATTCCGGTATTTGTGGGACAAAAAGCAGACGAGGCGCCGGTCTATCAGAAAATAAGAATGAGCGCGCAGGAAAAAGAAGAGCAAAGAATTGCAGAGGAAGAAAACAAAAAGAAGCAGAAAAACGGAGAATACAGCGAAAATGACATTGAGAAGGAGAAAAGCGGAATCGTATCCCAGAACAGCCAATTGACGGCGCAGCCATCAGCCGGGTTGTATGGGACGAGCCAGAAACAATCGGATAAGACAGGCACAGACGGAATGCTGCTTCTGGGCTTTGGTATTTTTATGTTTTTTATCACTGCGGCGGCAGGCATCATAACGGGAGCGTATAAAAGACGCGGATAGTTACAGATCAGGCAGCCATGCAATC
>CAYLPF010000315.1:0-1998 GCA_964385485.1 uncultured Lachnospiraceae bacterium
GCGCAGGCTGTATTTCGGATATCCTGGCAGGAGTCTGACCCGCCTGCGCAGGCTGTATATCTCATGAAAGAAATTCCTGCAGCACCTCCCTGAGGATTCTCTCCTGCTCCTTCGGATCCATTTGCCGCAGGAGATCCACGCTCCGCTCCTTGTCTCGCTCCGCCGCAGTCTCCTGCATTCCGGCTTTCATCCGGGCCAGATTTTCTTTCAGGTCGCTTTTCTCCTTTTGCGCCCTCGTCTGTGCAGCGGCTGTCTCCGCACGGGCACGTCTCTTCGCCTTCCGTCCGGCCTCCACAGAAACGATCGGCGTCGTGCCTGTCATCGGCATTTCTTCCACGGCATTCTCACTGTAATCCCTCACCGCACCGCTGTTTTCAAGGTAATCCGTCAGCCGTATCTCAAGGAACTCTCTTCTGTAGCCTGTATCAGAAATCCCATATGCCGCCGCTGTCAGCGCTGCTGCCAGCACGCCCATCCAGAAATACGTATTACCTGCAAATACCATACCGCCATTTCTTACAAAAAACACACTTCCGCCAAAAGCACACAACAGACTTACAACAAGGCATTCCGCTCCGATCCGTTTCCAGCGGTGCAGGCTCATGCCCCAGAACCGATATTCCATCATCCCTTTCTGAATGAGGGCATGTACATCGCCGACTTTTTCATTGAGATGGGCGCAGTATTGAAAGCGCTGCCTCAATTGTTGTAAAAATCTTCCGTCCGGTTCGCCTGTATTCTTTGTATCCCTTATCAGTTTTTCGTAAATCTGTTTTAAGATCATCTGGCTGGCCACGCCAACGATGCAGGCCGCTGCGAGTACGTAAAGTAATAGATTTCGTTCCATGATGAACTGTAACATATGGAATCCCCCTTTTTTAATTATCTCCAAGCGGCGCGGGGACGGCGCCAGTCGCCGCGTTCGCTCAAGTATCGCCATTATAGCCGGAAAAAATTCATTTGCAAAGCAAAATCGTTCGACAAATTCCCGGCATTTCTGACGGTTTCAGGGGCTCAAAATCAATGTCCGCGTCAGGGAAAAACGCTTCTCAGGTTCAGGTAAATAAGTCAGACTCAGCCGCCCGCCCCGCAGGTACAGCCGCAGAGACAGGCGCCTCGCTTCACGGTATCGCAGCAGAAACAAGCATGCATCTCCGCAGAGGCAGGTTCCTTTCAGTCCAGTCTCCGGATCAGCCCTTCTACAAGCTGCATACAGTGATGGGCCGCTTTTTTCTCAAATGTCGGATAATCCTCAGAAGCGCTGTCATCCGCCTTATCTGAAATCGCCCGGATTACCACGAAGGGAATCTCATTCAGGTAAGCTGTCTGGGCAATCGCCGCTCCCTCCATCTCCGTGCAGAAGCCATGGAACTGCTTTACGATCCGTTCCTTCACAGCCTTATCCGCAACAAACTGATCTCCGCTGACCACCCGGCCCCGGAACACGGAGATCTCAGGGTTTACCTCATGGCATACGGCCTCTGCCAGATCTGCCATCGCCTCATCCGCGGCAAAAGAAAATACATCCATCTGCGGGATCTGTCCCGGCTCATATCCAAAATTAACCGCATCCATATCATGATGCAGCACATCCGTCGAGATCACGATATCTCCGATGCCGATCTGCGCGTTCAGGGAACCGGCGATCCCCGTATTGATCACAGCGCCCACCTGAAATTCATCTGCCAGGATCTGTGTGCAGACCGCCGCGTTTACCTTGCCGATACCGCTGCGCACGACTACCACCGGATGCCCCTGCAGACTGCCCTCGCAGAAAATCATGCCGGCCTTTTTTACCTCCCGAGAGATCGCCATATCCTTTTTCAGACCTTCCACCTCGATATCCATTGCTCCAATAATACCTGTTTTCTTCATATCTTTATCCTGATCCTTTCTTATTTATCGGAAATGACTTCCGTCGTTTCCTTCACATCTTATACAGTATACAATACTCTGTAGATTACGGTCAACAGACTACCGGCCTGATGTCATTTCAGT
>CAYLPF010000316.1:0-1995 GCA_964385485.1 uncultured Lachnospiraceae bacterium
TCGAGACGTCCAAGCTGTGCCAGCCGTCTGTAAATGCGCTCCCAGCCGCATTCCATATCGCTGTCCACTTCACATTTCCCGTCTTTGGAACCGCCGCACTGTCCGTTGACCAGGCTCTTGGAGCAGGCTGTGATCGGACAGATGCCGCCGGTCAGATTCAGGTAGCACTCGCCGCACTGGTCACACTTGTACTCAAGCGGAGTCACACCCTGGAAGCCCGGCATCGGGTAGGTATCGCAGGCTGCGCATACCTTTTTGTCTTCCAGATATTCGGCAACCGTCTGCACGCCAACGCCGCAGGAAAGTACAAGTACTACATCGGCTGCCTTGATCTCGTCCATATGTTTCTCAAGGTGCAGCTTCATATTATCCGGATTGCATATGTAATCAGTTGTAATGGCTCCGGTCAGACTTCCGTCCGCCGCCAGTTCCTTCTGCAGCTCCGCCGCTTCTTTTTCCGGAAAATGAACTTCTTTGCATCCATGGCAGTTGATCATAAAAACCTTTTTGCCGTCTGCCAGTAACGCAATCGCTTCTCTGGGTTTTAATTCGGTAATCAACATATCACTTCATCCCCCTTACTGCAGTTTTTCCGGTTTTGATCCTGGTAACCAGCGGAATCTTCGAGGAACAGATATATTCACAGCACCGGCACTCGATACAATCCATGACGTTCTTGTCCTTCATACCCTGCCAGTTCTCTTCATCCGCATATTTTGCAAAATACAGCGGTGAAAGCTCCATCGGGCATACATCCACACAGCGTCCGCACTTGATACACGGCTGTTCTACGGAATGATCGGTATCCACAGCAATGATTCCGTTAGAACCCTTCATGATCGGCACATTTGTATCCGGAAGAACGAAGCCCATCATCGGTCCGCCCGCCTTGATCGTAATATCATCGCCTGTCGTGCCGCCGCAGTAATCAATGAGATCCTTCGTGTTCGTACCGATCTTCACGATATAATTGCCCGGCTTCTTCAGATTTTCGCCGGTCACCGTCACAACACGCTCAACCAGCGGCATGCCCTTCCGGATCGCGTCAGAGATCGCCTTCGTGGTACTGATATTGCTGACAACACAGCCCACATCTGCGGGCAGTCCGCCGCTCGGCACCTGCCTCTTCATCACGCGCTTGATCAGCATCTTCTCAGCGCCCTGCGGGTATTTCGTCTTCGCCACAAAGACTTCAATATCACTGATATCCGCGGTCTTCTGCTGCATCAGTGCGATCGCGTCCGGCTTATTGTCCTCGATCACAATGATACCCTTCTGCGCACCTACTGTCTTGATGATCGCCTTAAGGCCATAGATCACATCATCCGCAAACTCCAGAAGCACTCTGTGGTCCGCCGTCAGAAGCGGTTCACACTCACAGCCGTTCAGCAGGATCGTATCGATCGGCTTCGGCGGCTTTAATTTTACAGAGGTCGGGAAGCCTGCGCCGCCCATACCTACAATACCGGCCTCACGTACGATCTCAACGATCTCGTCAGGCGTCAGGCTGTCAAGATCACCTTTCGGCTGTACGGATTCATGCAGAGTATTCTTCCCATCCGACTTGATGACAACAGACATGCATTCGCCTCTTGTCGCATGCCCGCGCGGTTCGATCGCGATGACAGTTCCGCTGACGCTGGAATGAACCGGGCTGCTGATGAAAGCTGCCGCTTCGCCGATCTTCTGGCCGACCTTAACGGTGTCTCCCACCTGTACAACAGGATTCGCGGGAGCGCCCGCATGCATGGAAAGCGGGATCACTACCGTATCCGGATCCGGGAATCTCTCCAGGGCGATATGCTCTGTGAACTCCTTGCGCTCTGAAGGATGAACGCCGCCGTAATAACCCTCCAGCCTGTTTTCACGGATGGATTTTACATATTCATTTACATATTTGAAATTAACCTTTGAGTAATCACGTATCTGTACCGGCTGATTTAAGAACTCTTCCAGACGGCCCTGTTTCTCCAGCCTTCTGTATATCTTCTCCCA
>CAYLPF010000317.1:0-1986 GCA_964385485.1 uncultured Lachnospiraceae bacterium
GAAAAGATATCGTCAGGATGACCGCGAACTGCCGGATATATTTCATGCTTCTTCCTTTCTTTTACATCCTCTCCGGCGCCGCAAAGCCCAGCAGGTCAATGCTTGTCTCCAGCACCTCTCTTGTCAGGTCAAGCAGTACGATCCAGCTCTTCTGGCGTTCTTCCTTCTCCTCCGCCAGGATCTTCGTCTCGTGGTAGAAACGGTTGAACGCGTTTGCAAGGTCATAGATGAAGGAGCAGAGCTTATGGGGCGCGATCTCCTCGTACGCCTGTTCAATTACACTGTTAAATTTCACAAGCTCCATCATCAGCCCCTTTTCGCTGTCGCCCTCCGGTGCGAGGATCACACCGCAGATCTCATTACCGCCTGCCTTATATTTATTTAAGATAGATTTGATACGCACGATAGTATACAGGATATACGGGCCTGTATTTCCCTCAAAGGAAGTAAACTTGTCCGTATCAAAAATATAATCCTTGGAAGCCTGGTTCGAAAGGTCGCCGTATTTGATGGCGGAAAGAGCCACGATCTTTGCGGTCTCCATTGCCTCTTCCGGAGCCACCTCATGATTTTCCGTGATCTTTTTGTACATCTGGCTGTTGATATCGGAAATCAGCGTCTCCAGACGCATAACGCCGCCCTCCCTCGTCTTAAAGGGCTTGCCGTCCTTGCCGTTCATCGTACCAAAACCCTGGAAGCGGAGCTTCGTACTTTCATCTACCAGCTTCGTCTTGCGGGCGCAGCGGAATACCTGGGTAAAGTGCATTTCCTGGCGCTTGTCCACCACATAGATGATCTCATCCGGATGAAACAGCTTCATCCGTTCAATGATCGTCGCAAGATCCGTCGTCGTATACAGCGCCGCGCCGTCCGACTTCAGGATCATGCACGGAGGCACCTCCTTTGTGTCAGTATCCTCTTTGATGTCTACGATGAGCGCACCCTGATCCTGATACGCGTACCCCTCTTTTTTCATGTATTCCACCATATCCGGTATGTAGGGCTGCGCGTCGGATTCCTTCTTCCAGAGGTCAAACTCCACGTTTAAATTGCTGTAATTTCTTTTCAGATCGGCCACCGATACATTCAGGATGTGCTGCCACAGCGCCCGGTATCCCCGCACGCCGTCCTGAAGCTTCGCCGTAGCCTCCAGCGCCTCTTCCTTATAAGAGGCATCCTCCTTCGACTTCGCGCTGGCCGTCGGGTAGATCTCCTCCAGCTCAGAGATCGTGAAAGGCGGCTCCGCCGGGTATTCCCCATCGTAGCTCTCGTCAAAGTATACCAGCCCGGGCTGGCGCTTTTTGACCTCTGTAATGATCAGTCCCATCTGCAGTCCCCAGTCTCCAAGATGCACGTCGCCGATCACCTTGTGGCCTACGAAGCGTCCGATACGCTTCACGCTCTCCCCGATGATCGCAGAACGCAGATGGCCTACATGCAGCGGCTTAGCCACATTCGGCCCACCATAATCCACTATGATCGTCTTCGGATCCTTCGCCTTTTCTACAGAAAGCGATCCGTCTGCCCTCATCTCCTGCAAATAGTCCGCCAGAAAACCGCCGGATACTTTGATATTGATAAATCCGGGATTCACAGCCTTCACTTCCTCAAAGACCGGATTCTCCTGCAGGGCAGCGGCCACATCCTGCGCGATCATGATCGGCGCTTTCTTATACGCCTTTTTTGCAGCCATCGCGCCGTTGCACTGATACTCACAGAGATCCGGCCGGTTAGAGATCCCGGTCTTGCCATACGATGCGTCATAACCGCAGGCTTCAAAGGCGTTCATAACCTCCAAACTGATTAAATCCAGAATTTTATTCATTTTCCTGTCCATCCTTTTTCTATTGTTTGCGATGTACTAGTATAGCACAGAAATTTCCATGCTCACAATCCTTTTTTCACTTCTTTTTCGGAAATGCAGATACGGTCGTTACAGTTCAGCCAGTCACTGTCAGAGAAGATTGCAGGGCCGCCTGAAAGCGA
>CAYLPF010000318.1:0-1977 GCA_964385485.1 uncultured Lachnospiraceae bacterium
ACCGGCTGCTTCTTGGCCTGATGAAGGTGCTGCAGCGGATCATGGAGGAGAATATCGATACCTTTATGCCGGGCTTTACCCATCTGCAGAAGGCGCAGCCTGTCACTCTGGCGCATCATACAGGCGCTTACTTTGAGATGTTCAAAAGAGACCGTTCACGGCTGTATGACATTTACCGCAGGATGAATTACTGCCCGCTGGGCGCAGGAGCGCTGGCCGGGACTACATATCCTTTGGATCGTAAATATACGGCGGATCTCCTGGGATTTACCGGGCCGACGCTCAACAGTATGGACTCTGTGTCAGACAGGGATTATATCATCGAATATCTGTCGGCGCTTGCTACGATCATGATGCATCTGAGCCGCTTTTCTGAGGAGATCATCATCTGGAATTCGGATGAATACCGTTTTGTGGAACTGGACGATGCGTACAGTACGGGCAGCAGCATTATGCCGCAGAAAAAAAATCCGGATATTGCGGAGCTGGTCCGCGGCAAGACGGGCCGGGTGTACGGCGACCTGATGGGATTCCTGACGACGATGAAGGGACTTCCGCTGGCCTACAATAAGGATATGCAGGAAGATAAGGAAGGCGTATTTGACGCGGTCGATACGGTGACTTCCTGTATCACACTGTTCACAGGAATGGTGGATACGATGAAGTTCAATAAGAGAGTAATGGAGGATTCCGCGAAAAACGGGTTCACAAACGCGACAGATGTGGCTGATTATCTCGTGAATCACGGAGTGCCGTTCCGGGATGCACATAGCATTTCCGGCAGGCTGGTGCTGAAATGTATTGCCCGGGATAAGCCGCTGGATGACCTGACTTTGGAGGAATACCGGGAGGAAAGTCCCGTCTTTGAACCGGATATCTATGAGGCGATCAGCATGAAAACGTGTGTGGAGAAACGGCTGACACTGGGGGCGCCCGGACGGGAAGCGATGGAAAAGGTGATCCGGAAGAACAGGAAATATCTGGACGAAGCGGAAATGCTGTAGGCTCTGTGCCGTCACTGGCGGATGTTTCGTGTAACTGCATGTACCGCTGCGGACAGTTGGAAATGGCAATTCATTTCGTTTGCGGGTATAATAATATATGAGGAGAATGGAAAAATGAGTCAGAAACTGAGAGTTGGTATCCTGGGAGCGACAGGTATGGTTGGCCAGAGGTTTATTTCTCTGCTTGAGAAGCATCCGTGGTTTGAGGTTGCCGTTGTGGCGGCCAGCCCGCGAAGCGCAGGCAAAACGTATGAAGAGGCAGTCGGCGGCAGATGGAAGATGACGACACCGATGCCGGAGGCTGTGAAGAAGCTCGTTGTGATGAATGTCAATGAGGTGGAAAAGGTAGCCGCAGAGGTGGATTTTGTTTTCTCAGCGGTGGATATGTCGAAGGATGAGATCAAGGCGATCGAGGAAGCATACGCAAAGACGGAGACACCGGTGGTTTCCAACAACAGTGCGCATCGCTGGACTCCGGATGTACCGATGGTTGTGCCGGAGATCAATCCGGAGCATTTCGACGTGATCGAATTCCAGAAGAAGCGTCTCGGCACGAAGAGAGGATTTATCGCTGTTAAGCCAAACTGCTCTATTCAGAGCTATGCCCCGGTACTCACCGCGTGGAAGGAGTTTGAACCGTATGAGGTAGTTGCTACTACGTACCAGGCAATCTCAGGTGCGGGCAAGACCTTCAGGGACTGGCCGGAGATGGTGGAAAATATCATCCCCTATATCGGCGGTGAGGAAGAAAAAAGTGAGCAGGAGCCGCTCAGACTGTGGGGTAAGCTTGAGGACGGCGTGATCAAACCGGCAGCTGAGCCGAAGATCACATGCCAGTGCATCCGTGTACCGGTGCTGAATGGCCATACGGCGGCTGTTTTCGTGAAGTTCCGCAAGAAGCCTTCAAAAGAGCAGCTGATCGAGAAGCTGGAGAGCTTTAAGGGTATTCCGCAGGAACTTGGACTCCCCAGTG
>CAYLPF010000319.1:0-1977 GCA_964385485.1 uncultured Lachnospiraceae bacterium
ACCGGCTGCTTCTTGGCCTGATGAAGGTGCTGCAGCGGATCATGGAGGAGAATATTGATACCTATATGCCGGGCTTTACCCATCTGCAGAAAGCGCAGCCCGTCACCCTGGCACATCATACAGGCGCTTACTTTGAGATGTTCAAGAGAGACCGGTCACGGCTGTATGACATTTACCGCAGGATGAATTTCTGCCCTCTGGGCGCAGGGGCGCTGGCCGGGACTACATATCCTCTGGACCGCAAATATACGGCGGAGCTTCTGGGATTTACCGGGCCGACGCTCAACAGCATGGACTCTGTGTCGGACAGGGATTATATCATCGAATATCTGTCGGCGCTTGCTACGATCATGATGCATCTGAGCCGCTTTTCAGAGGAGATCATCATCTGGAATTCGGATGAATACCGTTTCGTGGAGCTGGACGATGCGTACAGTACGGGCAGCAGTATTATGCCGCAGAAGAAGAATCCGGATATTGCGGAGCTGGTCCGCGGCAAGACGGGCCGGGTATATGGCGACCTGATGGGATTCCTGACGACGATGAAGGGACTTCCGCTGGCTTATAATAAGGATATGCAGGAAGATAAGGAAGGCGTGTTTGACGCGATCGATACGGTGACTTCCTGTATCACTCTGTTTACCGGGATGGCGGATACGATGAAGTTCAATAAAAGTGTGATGGCGGATTCTGCGAAGAATGGGTTCACAAACGCGACGGATGTGGCGGATTATCTCGTGAATCATGGAGTGCCGTTCCGGGATGCCCACAGCATTTCCGGCAGGCTGGTGCTGAAATGTATTGCCCGGGATAAGGCGCTGGATGACCTGACTTTGGAGGAATACCGGGAGGAGAGCCCCGTTTTTGAACAGGATATCTATGAGGCGATCAGCATGAAAACATGTGTGGAGAGACGGCTGACACTGGGGGCGCCCGGACGGGAAGCGATGGAAAAGGTGATCCGGAAGAACAGGAAATATCTGGACGAAGCGGAAATGCTGTAGGCTCTGTGCCGTCACTGGCGGATGTTTCGTGTAACTGCATGTACCGCTGCGGACAGTTGGAAATGGCAATTCATTTCGTTTGCGGGTATAATAATATATGAGGAGAATGGAAAAATGAGTCAGAAACTGAGAGTTGGTATCCTGGGAGCGACAGGTATGGTTGGCCAGAGGTTTATTTCTCTGCTTGAGAAGCATCCGTGGTTTGAGGTTGCCGTTGTGGCGGCCAGCCCGCGAAGCGCAGGCAAAACGTATGAAGAGGCAGTCGGCGGCAGATGGAAGATGACGACACCGATGCCGGAGGCTGTGAAGAAGCTCGTTGTGATGAATGTCAATGAGGTGGAAAAGGTAGCCGCAGAGGTGGATTTTGTTTTCTCAGCGGTGGATATGTCGAAGGATGAGATCAAGGCGATCGAGGAAGCATACGCAAAGACGGAGACACCGGTGGTTTCCAACAACAGTGCGCATCGCTGGACTCCGGATGTACCGATGGTTGTGCCGGAGATCAATCCGGAGCATTTCGACGTGATCGAATTCCAGAAGAAGCGTCTCGGCACGAAGAGAGGGTTTATCGCCGTTAAGCCAAACTGCTCCATTCAGAGCTATGCGCCGGTACTCACCGCATGGAAGGAGTTTGAACCGTATGAGGTAGTCGTCACTACGTATCAGGCGATTTCAGGCGCGGGCAAGACATTCATGGACTGGCCGGAGATGGTGGAGAATATCATTCCCTATATCGGCGGCGAGGAAGAAAAAAGTGAGAAAGAGCCGCTCAGACTGTGGGGTAAGCTTGAGGACGGCGTGATTAAGCCGGCAACTGAGCCGAAGATCACCTGCCAGTGCATCCGTGTACCGGTGCTGAACGGCCATACGGCGGCGGTTTTCGTGAAGTTCCGCAAGAAGCCTGCGAAAGAGCAGCTTATCGAGAAGCTGGAGAGCTTTAAGGGTATTCCGCAGGAACTTGGACTCCCCAGTG
>CAYLPF010000320.1:0-1969 GCA_964385485.1 uncultured Lachnospiraceae bacterium
TTATTATGTCATAGGGAACGAAATTTCCTATGACATAAGGAATCCGATACTTTCCACCGGCCAGATACGGAAAATGGCTCTTCCGATAATATCCTCACGGGAGATCATTCCAACGCTTGGTTCCCTGCTGTCTGCGCTGTTGTTCCTGTTATCGCCGAGAACAAAATATTCGTCCTGCCCGAGAGTGATCGGGTTCGACGCCAATCCCGGATTCCGAATGTCTTCGGACCCGTATGGATCATTTAATTCTTTTCCGTTAATGTAGATCTTTCCATCCATGATCTGCACGGTTTCCCCCGGCAGGCCGATGATACGCTTAATGTAGAACGTCCCCTCCTGATACTGGAACGGGAAAACCACCACGTCATACCGATCCGGATCTATAAAACGATAAGAAATCTTATCAACGATCAGGCTGTCACCGTCGCTCAGGGAGGGATACATGGACTCGCCGCTGACTGTCGTACGCTCGCCCACATACTGCACAATGAGATAGACTGCGCCTAAAAGAACCGCCAGATAAATGATCCAGCTGATAAGTTCTCTCCATATGCTTTTCTTTTTCACTTTTCTCCGACGCAATCTCTCTCACCACCGATTTACTGATGTTTTAAAAATCCAAAATCCGACAACGGCCAGATACGCAGCCATGCACGTCCCGTTATGGTGCTGCGTTTTACATTGCCCACCTTATCAGAACGGCTGTCCGTGCTGTTGTTCCGATTGTCACCCAGCACAAAATATTCATCATCTCCCAGAGTGATGGGCTCGCTGGCCCGTCCCGGGTTCTGTATCGTTTCGAGGCCGTAATCCTCCTCCAGGATCTCGCCGTCAATATAAATATTGCCCTCCGCGTCGATCTGGACTGTCTCTCCCGGCAGCCCTATGATCCTTTTGATATAATGCTCATTCGGGGCGCCCTGCGGCGGGAACACAATAATATCAAACCGCTGCGGATCACTGAAACGGTAAGACAGCTTCTCTACGATAAGGTTATCTCCATCATTCAAGGTCGCGTTCATGGAACGTCCGTCTACCACCGTTCTCTGGCCTACAAACGTAATGATCAGATATGTCAGAACGATGACAAATGCAATATAAAATACCCAGCTCAGAATTTCCTTTTTCATATCCGTCTTTTTCCCGTCACCGGCTTCTGCCGTTGCATTATTCTGTGAAACAGTTTCATTCTTCATTTCAGCCACCACTTTCCTTTGTCAAATCTGTTCGGGGCGTTCCAGAGTGATCCGCCCCAGTCTTCCGCTTCGAAAATCGTCAACAAGAAGTGCTGCCGCCTTCTGATAATCCGGCAGGTCGCCTTTTTGCCTGCATCCGCGCGATACCGCTATCCGCTCCAGAAGCTCTGTATCGGTTCCTTCCTCAGCTGCCTCATACCGTGCCGCCAGACGGCCCGGATAATACCGGCGCAAAAATGCGATGATCCAAAACGCAAGTTCTTCCGCCTGCAGCAGTTCATCTTTAATAGAGCCGATTACCGCAAGCTTCTGTCCCACCTGCTGGTCTTCAAACTTCGGCCACAGGATTCCGGGAGTATCCAGAAGCTCCACATTTTTGTTCAGGCGGATCCACTGCTTTCCCTTTGTCACACCCGGACGGTTGCCGGTCTTCGCGCACGCTTTTCCTGCAAATGTATTAATAAATGTTGATTTCCCGACATTCGGTATTCCCACAACCATTGCCCTGACAGGCCGGTTCAGGATCCCCCGTTTCCGGTCTCGCTCAATCTTCTCCCGGCACGCTTCCCGGATGACCTCCTGGATCTGCTTCATACCCGCGCCGCTGCGTGCATTGATCTTCGCGGTGAAGTAACCCTTCTCTTTAAAATAAGCAGCCCATGCATCGTTCTGCTTTTCGTCAGCCAGATCCGATTTGTTCAGCAATATCAGTCTGGCTTTGTTCCTGCCAAGCTCATCGATATCAGGATTCCGGCTGGAAAGCGGTACTCTCG
>CAYLPF010000321.1:0-1964 GCA_964385485.1 uncultured Lachnospiraceae bacterium
GGCAGAAGATCCTCCACGCGTTCCACCCTGTTGTGGTAGCCCTCCTCCAGAAACGCCCGGAACTCCGGCTTCGGTGTCTCCAGATACAGTGTCTCCGGTGTGGAAAGGATAATATCCGTATTCTCCTGCGCCCGCAGACACATAAGCAGCTCCTCCGCCAGTTCCCTGTCAATAAAACTGCTTGACATATTCCGGCCGCGGCACATCACATTTGAACCGTTTTCCGCGATAAAAATAATGTCATCCGCAACAGGCTCAAATACATACCTCATACTGGCGTACTGCCGCCCGCTGGCCGCCGCAAACATGATTCCCTTCGCCTTTAACGCCCTGATCATTTCAAATATTTCCGGGTTGATCCTGTCCGTTCCCTCCGGAAGCAGTGTCCCATCGATATCCGATGCTACCAGTTTAATCATTTTTTTCCTCCGGTTTTTCCATATATTTTCTCATAATTTCATGAAACTGACTGCCGCACCGCTCCATTTCCCCAAGTACTGTGTCGATTCCATGCTCCGTCCTGTACCACGTATCCCGGCTGATCCCCTGCGTCACCACAGGGCAGACGATAATCTCCGTATCAGGGAACTGTTCCTGATAGTACATGAAACTCCGCCTTGCATGGAAGGCCTGGCAGCACAGGATAGCCCTGCGCACCGAAATGCCAAGCTCCCATGTGCGCTTCCGGGAACAGACCGCGTTTTCGTACGTGTACGTAGCCTGCTCCTCACGGATGATGGCAGCTTCCGGCACGCTGCTGCGGCGCAGAATATCGCAGAGGTAATCGCACTCCGTCTCATACGCATCGCGCTCAAACCTTCCCTTCAGGATACTGTACCTCCCGGAAGGGAGGACGTACGGCGCAAATCCCTGACTATACAGCTTTGCGGCATGCAGCGCCGCATCAGGATAGTTGCCTCCGGGCACAAAAATGACATCTGCCTTCTGCGGCTCATCTTCCATAAAAATAAAATCCGTAATGCACTGATAAAACTGCATGTTCTTCCTCCAATGCCAGCCTGAAGATCTGCCGCCTGTTATCACGCCTGCCCGCGAAGCCTGCCGCAGCCTGTCCCGGCTCACAACTCAGTCTTTTTCCAGCCATGCCTGCTTCAGGCGCCGAACCGCACTTCGTATCTCATCCTCAGGAAGATTTGCGTATCCGAGGATCACCGTTGCCTCCTCCGGCAGCTTCGCCTCGCCCACGTAATACCGGGAAAGCCCGTACACCTTCACGCCGTACTTCGCCGCCCTTTGTACAGCCTCTTTCTCCTTCATCCCATTCTGAAAGGTCAGAAGGATATGTACTCCCGCATTTTCACCGCTGATGCGGCAGAATTTGCGGAAGGGACGGAGCTCCTCCAGCAGGACGTCGTGCCTGCTCTTATAAATGGCCCTCATCTTATTGAGATGGCGCTCATAATATCCCTCATTCAAAAAAGCCGCGATCAGCATCTGGTCTACCCGGGACACAGTACAGGAGATCGTCTTCCCACGCTTCTGATACAGCCCCATCAGCCGGTTCGGCAGCACCATATAGCTCACACGGATAGCCGGAGCGATAGACTTTGAGAAGGTACCGATATAGATGACCGTGTCATTTCTGTCATATCCCTGCAGGGCAGGGATCGGCTTTCCTTTGTAACGGAACTCACTGTCATAATCATCCTCGATAATATACCGTCCCGGGACTGCGCTTGCCCACTCAAGGAGCTGCATCCGACGCTTTACAGGCATGACCGTCCCCAGCGGGTACTGATGAGACGGCATGACATACGCGATCTGCGCATCTGTCTCTGCCAGAGCATCGATCCTCATCCCCGACTCATCCATTTCCACGATCCTCACTTCATTGGAAAGATTACAAAACAGATCGTATGCCTTCTTATAGGTAGGGCTTTCCATTGCGATCCGCTGTCCCGTCCCGAACATGCTGCAGAGCAAAAGAAGCAGAAAATCATTTC
>CAYLPF010000322.1:0-1932 GCA_964385485.1 uncultured Lachnospiraceae bacterium
TACGCTGCCGTTGCTGCTGATATATATTGCTTTACAGAAGCAGTTTATAGCGGGGGTGACAGCGGGGGCGGTGAAAGGATAAAAGCTGCAGCTTTGATGGCCGAACAAATAAAAAAGAGCAGTTATCGGATCACATGATCCAGATGAGGAACAGGTGGGATCTATGGCATAGCGCAGCGCACACGAGCCTGAAAATGAAGGAGGGGACAAACTGCTGGAATTGTTGAAACCAGAGCTTTGATTCCAATGTTACGTAAAAGTTTGTAAAATCCAGAAAAATTCTCTATCATCGTTGGAAAAGACATCTGCCATAAACGCGAGGAGATATGAGCCTGTCAGTGTCTCAATCCTTGAGCCGCCGCTCCTGAGCCGACAGGGCTTTCTCCTGCTGCGCGTGCGCGAGCTCCAGTCCCTTCCGGACAAATCCGCCCTCATAGTTTCTGCGGATCTGCCACGCATACCGTTTCGTGGGGTCGATCAGCTTTTCTTCCTCAAAAGTAAGAATTTCATGGATCTCATCTCCGAAATCTTCGTAAAACTCCTTCATAAATCCAAGGACATTCATTCCCGCGTCTACCGCCGAATACACTTCGCCATTCGGGACAACGATCTTAACTGTCTTCAGATCATAGTGGGCTGCGTTCTTGAAGTTCTGCACCGCCTGCACCTGATCCTTCTGGTCAAAGGGCTGCCGTTCGGAAGAGGCCAGCCACACCAGGAAAAGCTGCGCAAAAACCAGATCCCGTTCATCGATTCCCGCTTCAGAGAGCGGATTGAGGTCAAACATCCGCAGTTCGATATGGTCTGCCCCCTTTTCCCGCAAGGTACTGAGATCATTCTTTCCAGCAGGCTTCAGACGCACCGGATAATACAATTCCGTCGGGGCGGAAAGAAAGCCCCTGTCCACATAACTGCGTATACTGTCCGCGTAAGCCCGGATATTGCTGTAATCAAAGATCGGCGAAAAATAATTCCAGTACCCAAGCTCGCTGCACCGCGTGGAAGCCATTCCGTTAAACCGGTCATCTCCATATAACCCCTTTTCCACAAAAGAACTGTCCAGAATAGGACTCGCCGCTGTGAGTGCAGTCAGTATCCAGCTATATGCGGCTGCACGCTCCGCAAGCACCACATATAGCTGATTCTTGTACTCCGTAAAATCCTTCTCCCCACTGGCCGCAAAGTCAGCCTCAAGAAGCTCCTGCGCAAACGAATAATTCACATGGATCCCACAAAATGTCATCTTATATCTTCCGTATCGGTCAGAAAGATACTCGCGGTACGCAGTCTTGTCGGAGAGGTTTCCTCCGAACTGAGCCACCGGCACGTCCCTCTCGTTGCAGAGAAACGGCAGACTCGAGAACGGCCACAACAGCTCAGGAGGATCAAGCTGAGCAAGCTTCCTCTGAATCCGGCAGGTATAGTCATACAGCTCCTTCACCGCTGCTTTCGCGCCGGAAAGCACTGGCGTATTGATCTCCGTCTGGTTCTCACAAAAATCTCTCACAATATGCGCATCGCCCGGAAACGGATGCAGGGTATGTGCCATGCCGCCA
The DNA here is from genome assembly GCA_964385485.1 of uncultured Lachnospiraceae bacterium. Classification (GTDB taxonomy): domain Bacteria; phylum Bacillota; class Clostridia; order Lachnospirales; family Lachnospiraceae; genus Choladousia. The sequence goes on from CAYLPF010000322.1 coordinate 1,557, forward strand.
TCCTGCGTGATGCGAAGGCTCTCCTTCTCCAGCCCGAAATTTCCTTTTAATAACAACTCCCTTACTTTCGAATCATTGATATGCAGCATTTGCAACTCCTCCTACGCGAGACATTCCTCTCCCCACATAGCATAAAAAAATCATTTTTCTCCTGTAACGATATCATACTTCCATTTTCATACTATGTCAATATGTTTTATATGATTTACATATAAATAACGTAGTCAAGCAGAGGAGTAGTCCTTATCTGTGAGCGGGGCAATGGCTCTTATATCTGCCCGGTCATGCAGCACCTCCAAACCATGTCTGCAGCAGTTCATGCCCCAAAAGGCTCTGGTCAGATTTGCCGCGGCAATATTGTTTCCAGAAAAGCGGC
>CAYLPF010000323.1:0-1918 GCA_964385485.1 uncultured Lachnospiraceae bacterium
TGAATGGACATCCAGGTTTATCGTCAGATCGTTCATATTTACTCCGGCTTCGGCAATTTAAAGGAACTCTTCAAAGATACGATACGGTTAAATACAGGGGCTTCCGGTCTGGAATCCTTCGCATCCACACAGAAAAAGCCCTGACGCACAAACTGGAAGCTGTCATACGGCTCAGCCTTGCCAAGCTCCGGCTCCAGCAGACAGTTCTTAAGTACTGTCAGAGAATTCGGATTCAGATTCAGTGAACCGTCTTCGTTGTAAACGCCCTTCGATTCATCGATAATATTCTCGTACAGACGAACCTCCGCTTTGATTGCTGTCTTCGCGGCTACCCAGTGGATCGTCCCCTTGACCTTACGTCCTGTAAAGCCGCTGCCGCACTTCGTCTCCGGGTCATACGTGCAGTGGATCTCCGTTATATTGCCGTTTTCATCCTTCTCAAAACCGACGCACTTCACGAAGTAAGCGCCCATCAGACGCACCTCATTGCCCGGAAACAGGCGGAAATACTTCTTCGGCGGATTCTCCATGAAATCCTCACGGTCAATATAAAGCTCTCGCCCGAAGGGAACCTTTCTCATGCCAAGCTCCGGATTTTCAAGATTCATCTCCACATCAAGGAATTCCGTCTCATCTTCCGGATAATTGTCAATGATCAGCTTGACCGGATCCAGCACTGCCATCAGACGCGGCCTCTTCAGCTTCAGATCCTCACGGATGCAGTATTCCAGCATCGCATAATCCACAGAACTGTTGCTCTTGCTGATACCGCAGAGGTCTACAAATTTCTGAATGGACTCCGGCGTAAAGCCGCGGCGGCGAAGCGCCGCGATAGACACAAGCCGCGGATCATCCCATCCGTCTACGATGCCCTCCTCCACCATGCGCTTGATGTAACGCTTGCCGGTGACAACATTCGTCAGATACAGCTTCGCGAACTCGATCTGCTTCGGCGGCATCTCATATTCCAGTTCCCTCACAACCCAGTCATACAGCGGGCGGTGATCCTCAAACTCCAGAGTACAGATCGAATGGGTAATACCCTCGATCGCATCCTCGATGGGATGAGCAAAATCATACATCGGATAAATGCACCATTTATCTCCCGTATTGTGATGCGACATCCTTGCCACGCGGTAAATGACCGGGTCACGCATGTTGATATTCGGGGAGGCCATGTCGATCTTCGCCCGAAGTACCCTGGAGCCGTCCTCATACATACCGTTTTTCATATTTTCAAACAGCGCAAGATTCTCCTCCACGCTGCGGTTCCGGTACGGACTCTCCCTGCCCGGCTCCGTAAGCGTCCCGCGGTACTCCCGGATCTCCTCTGCGGAGAGGTCGCACACAAACGCCTTGCCCTTTTTGATCAGCTTCACAGCCGCCTCATACATCTGATCAAAATAATCAGAAGCAAAGAACAGACGGTCTTCCCAGTCCGCGCCAAGCCATTTCACATCAGCAAGGATCGACTCTACAAATTCCGTCTTTTCTTTGGTCGGATTCGTATCGTCAAAACGAAGGTTGAATTTTCCGTTATATTTCTTCGCCAGACCGTAGTTGAGAAGAATGGATTTTGCGTGCCCGATATGCAGATATCCGTTGGGCTCCGGCGGGAAACGCGTGCACACCGTATCGCAGCGTCCCTCCGCAATGTCTTTTTCAATAATCTGCTCAATAAAATTCTTTGATACTGTCTCTCTTTCCTGTTCCATTATATTCCTCCTGTACCGCGGCTGCCCGCGGTTTCGTAACTTTCCCCATCATAGCACAAACGCCGGGAATTGACAACATATTCATGCCCGGCACAGCTGCTCTTTTCCCCGCTTTCACGCTTTATGCGCCCCGTTTTTCCTGCAGGGATCCGGATATTTCTCTATTACTCCCTCTTTTCGGAACATGGAAAACCTGTTATAAT
>CAYLPF010000324.1:0-1911 GCA_964385485.1 uncultured Lachnospiraceae bacterium
GGAACATATCATGAAAAAAGAACAGATTTCACGTCGTGATTTCCTGCGCTCAGTAGCAGCAGGAGCGGCAGGGGCAGCGGCAGCAACCGTTTTGCCCGGACTTGGCCTGACGGCATTTGCGGAGGAACCGGCTGCCTATACGCCTGGTACTTATTCCGCGGCTGCCAAGGGAATGAATGGCGATGTGACAGTCACGATGACCTTTGATGAGACAAGCATTACCGAGGTTCTGATCGATGCTTCCGGTGAGACAGCTGAGATCGGCGGCGCGGCTGCTGATGAGCTTACCGCACAGATCATGAGCGGACAGGCAGCGGAAATCGATGGAGTCAGCGGGGCGTCTGTCACGAGCGAGGCAGTGCGGAAAGCGGCTACCCAGTGCATTGCACAGGCAAAGGGTGTCGATGTCAGCGCATTGGTCGAAGAAACAGAGGCGGAACCGGTGCAGGAGGATGCTGCGTCGGAGATCAGATGGCCGCAGTGTGAGCCGGAGTATACGCCGATGGCAGCAGGCGAAGGAACAGTTGCCTATGAGCCGGACGCGATCGACGAGTCTCTGGTAGTGGAGACTGTGGATGTCGACGTGCTGGTCTGCGGCCTCGGGCCTGCAGGGTTTGCGGCATCTCTGTCCAGCGCCCAGCATGGGCTGAAGACGGCAGCTATTGAGAAAAACGACACCGGGACGATCAACAGCATGACGATCGGCGGAGTCCATGACAGGATCCACAAGATGTATGGAGTATCCTTTGACGAGAAGGAGCTGCTCTCTGAGGCGATGCTGAAGAATGGATACCGTGCAAATCAGGAGCTCTACAAAAAGCTGATGGAGACGAACGGAGAAGCCGTAGACTGGTGGCTGGACCAGCTTCCCTTTGAGGATGAGCAGTATCCTCTGACATTTTTCGGATATTCCGGACAGGAATTTCCTGATTTCAGGGATCAGTACGATGTGACCTCAAGGGACCACAGCTGGAATACATCGATCAATATTCCGTTTGAATCTGCGACTGCGATGCGGGATTATCTGACGGAGAAAATTACTGAGGCCGGAGTGGATGTCCGTTTTGAGACTCCTGTCGTACAACTGATCACGGATGAATCCGGGAATGTGGTCGGCGCATTTGCCAAAAATGCGGACGGATATATCCGGTTCAATACTTCTAAGGGCGTCATATTGAGCACAGGCGGCTATGAACATAACCTGAAAAAGCTGAAGGAGTGCTGCCGTCCGCGGGATCTGCAGCTCTGCGGCTGGCTGACGTACGCGAGGAACTGTACCGGTGACGGCCATGAAATGGCCAAAGCGATCGGGGCAATGGAAGACGAGTATCCGCATCCGCTGATGCTTGACCCGATGCAGCTGATGCCATATGTCCGTGTAAACAATGAAGGCAAGCGTTTCATCGGCGAGTATGAGACATACGATCACCTGGCATCTGCGATCCAGTCCCAGTATGGCGGATATGATTACTTTATAACCGATGCGAACGTGAATGAGGCGGTTGACAAGATGTGGTCCCCGTCCTCTTCCTGCTATGGCCCGAAGGAAGTATGGGCGGCGGCTGCGACCGGTTCTCTGAGCGCGGATACGCTGGAGGATCTGGCAGCGCAGATGGGGATTCCTGCTGACGCCTTTGTGGAGACAATCAATCACTGGAACGAAATGTGCGACGCGGGAGAAGATACGGAGTTCGGCTATCCGGGTCAGTATATGCACAGAATTGACACGGCGCCTTTCTACGCGACAAGGGAGATGGCAGAGTCTCTTGCCACATCCGGCGGGCTCCAGGTCAACGAATATTCGCAGGTACTCAATACTTCGAACCAGCCGATCGAAGGGCTGTACGCGCTGGGCAATACCTCCGGTTCAATGTTCTGCGGGACGTATCCGCACTCGATGAACTGCCTGTC
>CAYLPF010000325.1:0-1903 GCA_964385485.1 uncultured Lachnospiraceae bacterium
TTTTCCCGTTACAGGATGGCGGAAATCGCTTCCCGCACATTGCGTACCCCCGTTAATTTTATTCCGTCTACCTTCGCCGCCTGCTTTCTGCAGACCTCCGGCAGGATCACCGTATCGAAGCCCAGCTTCTTCGCTTCCCGGACGCGCTGCTCTGTCATACTGACGGAACGGACCTCGCCGGAAAGTCCAACCTCGCCGAAAGCGAGCGTTTTGTCATCGATTGGCACATCCTTCATACTGGACGCGATCGCCAGTATGATCCCCAGATCCAGCGCAGGCTCATTCATGCGGATACCGCCTGCGATATTGATATACGCATCACAGGAGGACAGTCCCATGCCCGCCCTTTTCTCCAGAACGGCCATCAGAAGGTTCACCCGGTTCAGGTCTGTCCCGGCGGCGGTCCGCCGCGGAAAAGCAAGATTGCTCCGGCATACCAGCGCCTGCACCTCCAGGAGCACCGGCCTTGTCCCCTCCATCGTACACGCCACAACGGAGCCTGAGGCTCCCTCCGGCTTACCCTCCAGCATATACTCCGAAGGATTCGGCACTTCCCGAAGTCCCGAATCCCTCATCTCAAAAACGCCGATCTCATTCGTAGAGCCGAAACGGTTCTTGACGCCCCGCAGGACACGGTAGGAAGCGTAACGGTCTCCCTCAAAATACAGGACCGTATCCACCATATGCTCCAGCACCCTCGGCCCGGCCACAACGCCTTCCTTCGTCACATGGCCGACTATAAAAACAGAAATATTCATGCCCTTGGCGATCTGCAGCAGGATGCCTGTGGATTCCCTCACCTGGGAAACGCTCCCCGGCGCGGAGGTCACATTTTCGTTGTACATCGTCTGGATCGAGTCTATGATGACCACCTCCGGATTCACCCGGGTGATCGCCTCCCGGATATCCTCCAGATTCGTCTCGCACAGGATCATCAGATGCTCTGTGAATTGTCCCATGCGCTCCGCCCGCATACGGATCTGCTGCAGCGACTCCTCTCCGGATATGTACAGGACCTTTTTCCCTTTCTGTGAAAGATTTCTGCACATCTGCAGCAGGATCGTGGACTTCCCGATACCGGGATCGCCGCCCACCAGAACCAGCGATCCCTGCACGATACCGCCCCCCAGCACCCGGTCAAGCTCGCCAAAGCCGGTACTCATCCTGGCGGCCTCGCTTACCGTTATCTGGGAAAGTGTTTTCGGCTGCGGCGCCTCCCGGCGCACTGCGCCGGAGGACTGGGATTTCTTCACCGCTATCCTTGGCTCCTCCGCGAAGGAATTCCACTCATGGCACCCCGGGCACTGCCCCATCCATTTGGCAGACTCAAAACCGCAGTTCTGACAGAAAAATACGCTCTTTGCTTTTGCCATTTACAGCTTCACTACCTTTACCGGCACACTGGTATCACTCGCACCGGTCTCCACGCTGAGTACCAGCTTGCCTCCCATATTCGTCTTCATCGTACCGATATTCGTATCATCAATGTAGATCTTGTACTCCGCGTCTTCCTCCAGGCCGAGAATGATCTGTGCGTCCTTCTCGCCCTCCACGGAAAAGGAAACGCCGTTCTCCGTAGCATGGAAATCATACACCGCAGTCCCCGGAACGGATTCATAAACGAACATCCCGTTCCTCTCAAGCTTTGTAATATCCGCGTACGTCTTTACCTTGTACAGGTCGCCGTCATGCTCATAATCGGAGCGTTTCATCTTCTGCTCCAGCTCATAATCCCCAAAACTCAATGTGCCATTTGCCTCTGTGCGTATAAGCTCTTTAATTCCTGACATTTTCATGCCCTCCTGATTTTGTCTTTCGTCCGAAACTTATGCAGTACCAGGATCCATCGCGAAATAACATCGGACTGCTGCGGACGAGTATGTGAGTTTGTTGAGATATTATT
>CAYLPF010000326.1:0-1883 GCA_964385485.1 uncultured Lachnospiraceae bacterium
CCGCTGACGGACGGCGTGTGCTTTGAGGAAGTCCTGCACTGGCTGAGATAGTATTAAAATAAAAATGGATAAAGGAGAACAGCCTTTATGAAACATACCGCGATGACGATCTTATTACCTTGCGCTGGTGCGCCCGAAATTCGGGGACAGATCATATGATGCGATGTTGTCCTTCGCGAGAGAAAGTAAAAAATATGTGCCGAACGTTGTTATGACTACGGTGGCGACGACGCTTACTTCCGGGGAGGAAGAGCAGTGCCGCGCTGTCTGTGAAGAACTGGGAGTGACGTACCGTATAAGACCGTGGGAAGATGAAAGGTAACAATTCAGCCGGCTACTAACAGAGAAGATTGCAGGGCCGCCTGAACTGTTGCGCTTAAGTTTTTTTCTGTCGTAAAAAAGAATAGATTTTTTTGCTGAGAGGTGTTATCATAAGCAGATGGGACATCTGGCAGCGCGTAGAGGTTCTGATGCCGGTGATATTAGGTATCAGAACCTTTTATATCGCGTTATTCCCGCGAGCAGGCATATTATATATCAGAAGACAGAATGCTGTAGAGATAGGCAGCCGCGCCATGCGGTATCAGATACAGCAGAGGGTAACAGGAGAGAGATGATGAATAAAGAGCGGATCGTTGTGGCAAAATTCGGCGGCAGCTCCCTGGCGGATGCGGGGCAGTTCCGCAAGGTTAAGAAAATACTGGAACGGGATCCGGATCGGAGATACATTGTCCCGTCGGCCCCGGGCAAACGCGGCAGCCAGGATGAAAAGGTGACAGACCTGCTGTATCAGTGTTATGAAAGGGCAAGCGGCGGCGGGGAGTATGCGGCTCTTCTGGAAAGGATCAGGATGAGGTATCGGGAGATCATTGAGGAGTTGGATCTTGGCCTCTCTCTGGAACAGGAGTTCGCGGTGATAGAGCAGGCATTCGTGGGCGGAGCCGGAGAGCAGTATGCTGCGTCCAGGGGCGAGTATCTGAATGGCATCCTGCTGGCAGCGTATCTCGGATGTGAGTTCGTGGATTCGGCGGAGGTGATCCGCTTCAGCAAGGACGGCGTTTTCGAGGATGAGAGAACGAATTTCTTTTTGAAGGAACGTCTGGCGAGGACACGGCGGGCGGTTGTCCCGGGCTTTTATGGCGCGGATGACGCCGGAAATATCCATACGTTTTCCAGGGGCGGCTCCGATGTCACGGGAGCCCTGGTAGCCAGGGCCGTGCAGGCAGACCTGTACGAGAACTGGACCGATGTGTCCGGTTTCCTGCTGGCGGATCCAGGTATCGTGGATCATCCGAAGAAGATCGATGCCATGACGTACTCAGAGCTTCGGGAGCTTTCCTACCGCGGGGCGACGGTGCTGCATGAAGAAGCGGTATATCCGGTACGCCGGGAGGGAATTTCCATTCATATCCGGAATACGAACCATCCGGAGGAAAGCGGTACGGTCATCTGCCGCAGGATCAATCCGGAAGATGAGGCGGCGATCACAGGAATTGCGGGCAAGAGGAATTTCGTCGCTATCAGCATTGCGAAAAACAGGATGAACGCACAGGCGGGCTTTTGCAAGAAGCTTCTGGAGGCGTTTGACGAGAATCACATATCCTTCGAGCATATGCCTTCCGGCATTGACACGATCAGCGTGATCCTGCCCCGGGATGAATATACGGAGAAGCAGGAGGCCATCACCGGCTCACTGCAGAGGCTGCTGCAGCCGGACAAAATAGAGGTGGATGATGATATGGCGCTTGTCACCGTGGTCGGTAAGGGCATGCGCTCGGTTTGCGGGATCGCAGCCAGATTTTTCACCTCGCTTGGCGAAGCAAAGGTCAATATCAAGATGATCGATATGGGGTCGAATGAAGTGAACTGCACGATCGGCGTTT
>CAYLPF010000327.1:0-1870 GCA_964385485.1 uncultured Lachnospiraceae bacterium
GTTCCTCTCTTTTCATTTGCCTCGTTCACATGAAACATGCTGCTGTCCGTATCAAACTCCGCGCTGTAAACGCCGTCCTCCAATGTGCCTTCCCGGGCGGATGTCTCTGTATTCTCATCTGCGCCTTCTGCAGCTTCGGACTGTACCGTATCTTCGGCGGCCAAAGCGGGCATACCGCTTACAAGCATCACGGAAACACTCAGCACAGACAGCATTAAGTTAATAGATCGTTTTTTCATTTTTATCTCCTTTTATACTATATCTGCCCGGAAGCCATTATAAGCCTTCCGGGCAGTACATAACATGAACCCAACTGTTCGGTAAACGGTGAGGAATTATTCTGCGTCCTCAGCAGCGCCCAGAGAATCGATGGCAGCCTGCGTATGCTCCACATAAAGCGACTGCACCGTCTCGATCCTTCCAAGGCCGGCAACCTGGCAATCGACGCTTTCGAAGTTCCCGGATGCAGTAAACTGGGACTTCCAGGAATCCTCTTCATCGCCTGCCATGTCATTATTTGCATGATCGCCGGCAACAACCATCAGAGGACGAAGGATCACCTTTGTATATCCGGCCTCTTTCACCTTATCGATCACTACATCACAGGCAGTATCCTCCGGCTCACCCTCTACTGTACCGATAAAGGCGTTGGCATATCCCAGATTCTCCATCTGCGTCTGCATCTGGTCATATGTTACGTTTGCAGTATGGGAAGTTCCATGTCCCATGAAAACAAATGCGGTGCCATCCTCAGCGGCAGCTTCCATGCTGTCATATCCCGCTTCCTGTACGGCTTCCTCAACGACTGCCTGTGCAACCGCAGCCTTGTCATCGTTGATAATGGTGGCATCGGAGCCTACCTCGCCGAGCATTGGCTCTGCAATGACAACAGACTCAAATTTGTCCGCGTATTCTTCAATGGCCTCTGCCATCTCATCATACTCTGCGCCATGCATCAGGTGAGTGGGCTGCACTACCAGATTCTTCACGCCGTTTTCTACCGCACGGTCAAGCGCCTGCTGCATATTATCAATTTTCTCATCATCCCTTGCCTGTACATGGTTGATGATGATCTGAGCGGTAAATGCCCTTCTTACAGACCAGTCCGGAAATGTTTCCTGCAGGGCATCCTCAATTCCCTTGATGTCCTCCACACGGCTGTCGTTATAAGAAGTGCCGAAGCTTACCACCAGAAGCTCATTTTCTCCGATCTCGTCCTGATTGCGGGAATCATCCAGAGACGCGTCGCCCGTATCCAGTCCGAAATAGTCCGGGCTCGCTTCTTCACCCTCTACCTGCTCTTTCTGCTCGTCTGTCAGTGCATCCCATGCCGCCTTTGCAGCCGCGCAGTCCTCATCCGTCGTATCGGTTCTCTCCTGAACATAAATCTTATCGATCAGGGCAGCTACCTCCGCGGCGGGGTCATCTGTCTGGGCAGCATCCTCAGCATCTGCCTCCGTGGCGTCCTCAGCCATTACGGCAATTCCGCCTGCTGTCATGCTGCAGGTCATAGATACTGCCAGCAAAAGTGATAACAAGGTTTTTCTTTTCATTTCTTTCAGCTCCTTTTCAAATATTTCCGGAAAGATGTATGCAAATAAAAAAAGCCGCAATATTGCGGCTGCGCTCTCTCACAAATACATGATCCGTAAAAGGAAACAACTAAAGTCGTTTCCTGACAAATATGGCCTATGTATGTTTATGAGAATAAAGTTCCGTATACCGCAGAACCAGATTCCACGTAAAGGCAGATCTCCTGACTTTGTTCACCGCCGCTTTGCCTTCCCAGTTTCCCAGTGGCTTCCAAAGCAGCTCCCATACACAGTGACGGTATCGTTCCGGATTCTCACCGGATTCCCTTTTGCGCACC
>CAYLPF010000328.1:0-1860 GCA_964385485.1 uncultured Lachnospiraceae bacterium
CCTCCTCGCGCCATAAACATCCGTAAAGAGCTGGTCGCCCACAAACAGCGTACTGTTCAGATCCGTTTTCATAAGTTCCATGGCCTTTCGGTAATTCTTCACCGAGGGCTTATGTGCATTCTCAATAAAATACACCTGGATCTCCTCATTGAACATCTCAACTCTGGGCCGCTGATTGTTTGACAGCAGGCAGCACTGAAAGCCCAATCCTTTCAGATGCGCAAAAAACGCTTTTGCCCGGTCATCTGCCGGTGCGCCATGGGGTACCAATGTATTGTCAATATCGAAAATGACGCCTCGGTATCCCTTCCGGTACATTTCGTCAAAATCAATTGCGTACGCAGAATCCAGATATTCATCCGGATAAAATGACTGTAACATATTATCTCCTCATTACAGATTACTATAAGTCCAGTTGCAAAGCAGAAACGGATGGGCTGCCCGCAGGCCATTCCGGCTGTGCTTTCGAGACAACAACAGTTGACCAGTGACTACACCCCTACACTGCGAAGTCAAACAACGACAGCTGATTCGTCTCCGGCAGCTGATCCAGTATCTTCAGATCCGACAGGAGCGCCGTCACCGTCTTACCCATCTTCGTCCTTGCCTGGAAATCATCCTTGGACAGGAACTGCCCATCCTTCGCCGCATCCACAATAGCCGCGGCCGCCTTGTCGCCGAGGCCCGAAATGGAGCTTAAGGACGGCATGATCTTGCCATCTATCACCTGAAAACGCACAGCCTGCACCTGATAGATATCGATCGGCACAAACTCGAACCCCCGGGCGTACATTTCCAGCACGCTCTTCATATCCTTATATGTATCCTGCTCCTTTTTGCTCAGGGTATCCATCCGCTTCTCATAATCATGCATATGGAACAGCAGCTTATCCTTGCCGAGGCACATCAGCTCATAATCAAAGCCTGACGCACGGATACTGAAATACGATGCATAATACGCCAGCGGATAATTGATCTTGCAGTATGCGATACGCCATGCCATCATAACGTACGCCGCCGCATGGGCCTTCGGGAACATATATTTGATCTTTTTGCAGGACCAGATATACCAGTCCGGCACGCCATGCTTCAGCATCTCTGTTTCCCATTCCGGCTTCAGTCCCTTCCCCTTTCGAACGCTCTCCATGATGGTAAAGGACTGTTCACTGTCCATACCTTTTCCGATCAGATACACCATGATATCGTCCCGCGTACAGATCGCTGTGGAAATCGTAGCTTTTCCCTCCTGGATCAGCGTCTGCGCATTTCCAAGCCAGACATCCGTACCGTGTGCCAGCCCGGCGATCCGGACAAGATCCGAGAAATGAGTCGGCTTCGTATCGATCAGCATCTGCATGGCAAATTCCGTACCGAACTCAGGAATCCCAAGAGACCCCAGAGGAACGCCGCCGATATCCTCCGGCGTGATGCCGAGCGCTTCTGTACTGGAAAACAGGGACATAACTTTCTTATCATCCAACGGGATCTTCTTTGCATCGATCCCGGTCAGATCCTCCAGCATACGGATCATCGTCGGATCATCGTGTCCCAGTATATCAAGCTTCAGAAGATTGTGATCGATGGAATGATAATCAAAATGCGTCGTGACAATATCCGTTGTCATATCATTTGCCGGATGCTGGATCGGCGTAAAGGAGTAGATCTCTTCTCCCAGCGGAAGGACGATGATACCGCCCGGATGCTGCCCTGTTGTCCTCCGCACGCCGACGCAGCCCTGCACAATACGGTCGATCTCACAGTTCCGCTTGCGCTGTTCCCGTTCCTCATAATATTTCTTTACGTAGCCGAAAGCTGTCTTGTCCGCCAGCGTACCGATGGTACCGGCACGAAACGTCTGCC
>CAYLPF010000329.1:0-1857 GCA_964385485.1 uncultured Lachnospiraceae bacterium
ATAGCATATTACAGGAACCTGCTTCGCAGAACCCTGTAATCAGATTTGCGGCGCAGCGTCCCTGTCATATATTCAGCACAATATCCTCCAGCCTGCGCTTCGGCACATAATGGACATCGTTTTCATCCCGGTAATATGCCACCGGCTCCTCCATCGATACCTCCGTCAGCACGACAGTCTCTGCCGGCTTTCCAACCGCCACGATCAAAAGGGGCGTCAGATATTCCGCCAGTCCAAGCTTTTCCTTCACTTCCCCTGCATTAAAATTGCCTATCATGCAGCCTCCGAGCCCCATCTCAGTGGCTCTCAGAAGGATCGTCTGGGCTGCGATCCCCACGTCCTTCTGAAACCTCGCCAGGGTCTCCCATACCTGGGTATCCTGGCAGATCACGATAAAACCGGTAGGGCACATCCCCTTGTGCGGCAGCTCCAGATCGGGAAGCCCCTTTGCCCAGCTCGTCATTTCCTGTATCTTATCTACCTCTTCCTTTTCCCATGCGAGATAATAGCGGAGCGGCTGCTGATTGACGCTGGAAGCCGTCAGTCTCGCGCAATCCACCATCTCCAGTAATTCTTCCTTCTTAATACGCCGGCTCTCATCGTAGCCGCGGTAGCTTCTGTTTGCCCTCACCAGATCCTTCAGCATATCTTCTTCTCCTTTACATATCCTGGCTTTATAGCCCTGATAAAATTACAGCGCCAGTGTCAAGGCATGGCACATCCCTGCACTGACATTACCATCATAAAACATTTTTCCAGAAATGTAAACTACCCCTGCGTTCCTTGCCTGCTTATTCTCTGCCCCAGATACAGATCAGCCAGCCACGAACAGAGAAGATTGCAGGGTTTTTCCCGGGGCATTGTAACGTTTTGCCGCATTGTAGGCTTCCATCGCATCCCGCATCAGAACCGGATCCGTGGGATACGCAACATACGCTTTGCCGATTTTCTGATATTTCTCACTGCCTCTTCCCAGCAGAAGTATCATCGTCTTTTCTTTATTCCGGCCTGCGATCTGAATTGCTTTACGAAGAGCCTCCTTCCGTTCTTCAATGCAGTCGCAGGGACATCCTGTCATCTCAACATACCTGCGGATCTGCCGTGCGATCTCCTCCGGGCATTCCGATCCCGGGTCGTCCGATGTGAGCAGTACATGATCGGAAAACAGCCCTGCGATAAGCCCCAGCTCACGTCTGCGGTTCAGCGCCTTGCCCCCTGGACAACCAAACACGGTAACAATCCTCTTACAGGAGCCGTACTCCTGAAAGACAGCGTCAAAGAGCCTTTCAAAGCTCAGCCTGTTGTGGGCGAAATCAACGATACCGCAGATTTTCCTGTCTTCGCTCCGGAATGTCTCCATCCGCCCCGGAACCCGTGTCCTGGCGAGCGCCCGCTGCATACAGTGCAGCGGAATCCCGTAAACGCAGCCCGCCGCAATGGCCGCCATGGCATTTTCTATATTAAATCTCCCTTTCATCGCCAACTGAAACCACCCGGAGAACCGGTCACACTTTACGCGGAAGCTGATCCCCTCTTCCAGTATCCGCACGTCGCTGTAACGCAGATCCGCCTTCGGATGCCTGCCAAAGGTCACTACCCGGCCGGCCTTTCTTGCCGCCTTCAAAATACGCTGACTGTACTCTGAATCCATATTGACACAGGCCGTCTCACTCTGGCGGAAAAGAGACAGCTTTGAGCTGAAATAATCCTCAAAATCTTCATGCTCCACAGGGCTGATATGATCCTCTGATATGTTCAGAAAAATCCCCACTTGGAAACGCAGTTCCCTCACGCGCCCGTATTTCAGTGCCTGGCTTGACACTTCCATAGTCACATGGGACAGACCGTTTTTTTCTG
>CAYLPF010000330.1:0-1836 GCA_964385485.1 uncultured Lachnospiraceae bacterium
CCTGGAGCTGCCGAAGCACACCTTCTATGTAGACAATATTTTTGCGTTCCAGCCGTTTCCGTATGTAAAACGCCTGTATTATATGGATGTAAATCTGTACCATTATTTTATCGGGCGTGAGGATCAGTCTGTCAACGAGAAGGTGATGATCGGCCGGATCGATCAGCAGATCAGGGTAAATAAGATCATGATCGATGTTATGGCTGCCGAGGATTTTTCAGGGAAGAGCAGCAGGCTCCGGAAATACATGATCATATACCTGACAAAGATCATGACAGTGACATCTATCATGCTGATCCTTTCCGGTACGCAGGAAGCGCTGGAAAAGAAAGCGGATGTCTGGGAGTATCTGCGTAAGAAGGATGAAGCGGTATACAGGACGATCCGCGGCAGCCTTTTTGGAATATCCATGAATCTTCCGGGAAGTATAGGACGGAAATGCTCTGTGGGGGCGTACAAGATCGCACGGAAATTTGTGGGATTTAACTAGAAAACCAAATGCCGGTGCAGCGCATGATGCGAAACAGAAGGGAGAAGCGATGAAGAGTATTCTGATTAAAGACACAACAAAAGAAGAGCGGATCCAGATCGTGCAGCGGGGGCTGAGCGGGTGCGGCGGCGCCTGTGAGTTCTGCAATGGCTGCGACAATCTGGGCGGAGGGTCCGTCGATGCGTTTTATGAGCCATACATCAATGGCGAAAAAGAGCTTCGGCAGTTAAATGAAGAGTATGCCGCGAACACAGGGATGGTGCGCTGACATCATCCGTCTAAGGAACTGTAAAGAAATAACCTTTTATTTTTTTACAGTCCCTTAGACAAATACCTCCGCAGGAGTGGGATGAGAATTGTAACATTTTATCGGATAATCACCGGTAATTTTTCTTCCCGCAGTGAGAAAACGACCTGCCGGAAAAATCCGGGGATCTCACCGTCCGTGTGCAGGCAGGTATCCTTTGGCACTGTTATTTCCGCTTTCTTACACTGCAGGATATGGATTCCCTTTTGCCCGACATGCTTTCCGAAGAGCGCCCGGGGCAGCAGGGCAAGCGTGCGAAGCCGGGAAATGTCGTTTGCGATGATCAGATCCAGATGAGCGTCGTCAGACAGTGCCTCCGGGCAGAACATGAATCCTCCGCCCTCATAACGCAGGTTCATGGCAGCTGCAAAGTAAGCTTTTTCATATGTATGTGTTTCACTGTCGTCAACAGCCACCTGGAATGTCTGGCGTTTCATGGTTAAGAGCAGCCAGAGCGCGGTCAGAAGATAGATCAGTTTCCCTGAGTGGAAGCGGTTCAGCAGCGTTTTCAGCCTGGAGCGCAGGACGGAATCGCACACGGCGGCATCATAGCCGATGCCGGAGCTGATCGCGAAGGAAAATCCGCCAGGCGTCTTTGCGGCAGATTTGGAAGAAGCGCTTCGGACGGAAACGCAGCCGATATCGATCCCTTTTATTTCTGACGGATGGAGAATGCGGTGCAGCGCTTCCAGCGGATCTGTACAAAGCTCAAGACCGCGGACGAAATCGTTCCCGGAGCCTGTTGGGATGCATGCGAAGGTAATATTGTGAAAGGCGGGCAGGCCGTTTACGATTTCGTTGATCGTGCCGTCGCCGCCGACGGCGACGATGGTGGCAGGGTTTTTCATGGATGAAAAGCCCTGGGCCAGCTTCTTTGCTTCTCCCGGCCCGGACAGCAGATACGAACGATAAGATACGCCGAGGCGCTCCAGCTCGGCTTTTATTTTTTTCCACACAAAAAGACCCTTTCCGGAGCCGGAAGCAGGATTGACGATGAAATAGTACATGGGAAACCTCCGTTTGAATTTGTTTTATACCA
>CAYLPF010000331.1:0-1798 GCA_964385485.1 uncultured Lachnospiraceae bacterium
ATCTGGCTTCCATTACGCGGGATATGGTTTTTGTAAAATAAAAATATCCGGATGCTGCCTGAACCGTGGAGGATCAGGATAGCAGCGCTTCGCCATGGTTCTGCTGTAGTACAGGGCAGGTAAAGGACGGGGCGCTTCAGAGGGGAGGATAATAGTATGCAGTATCGTACAGATCGTGAGAATAATAAAATTTCCATATTAGGCTATGGCTGTATGCGTTTTTCAAAAAATGGCCCGGAGATCGATCTGGACAAGGCGGAGCAGGAGCTGATGTATGCGGTCCGCCATGGCGTAAATTATCTCGATACGGCATATGTGTATCCGGGCAGCGAGGAGGCAGTCGGGAAGATCCTGGCGAAAAATCACTGCAGGGAGGATATTTACCTTGCGACAAAGCTTCCCCATTATCTGATCCGCTCGGTATCGGGAGCGGAAAAAAAGTTCCAGGAGGAGCTTCACAGGCTGCAGACGGATTACATTGATTATTATCTGATGCATATGCTGAATGATGTCCGGACATGGGAAAAGCTTGTCAGCTTTGGTATCAGAGAGTGGATCGCAAAAAAGAAGGAACAGGGCCAGATCCGCCATATTGGTTTTTCCTATCATGGGAATACGGGGAATTTCAGGGCGCTGCTGGATGCGTATGACTGGGATTTCTGCCAGATCCAGTATAATTATCTGGATGAGCATACGCAGGCTGGCAGGGAGGGCCTTATGTATGCTGCCAGGAAGGGAATCCCGGTGATCATCATGGAACCGCTCCGGGGTGGCCGCCTGGTGAATAACCTTTCGGCAGAGGCCAGGGATCTGATCGCGCAGTCCGGGTACACTCCTGCAGAGCTGGCGCTTCGGTGGCTCTGGGATCAGCCCCAGGTGACATGCGTACTCTCCGGAATGAATTCCATGGAGATGGTGGAGGAGAACCTGCGGATCGCGGATTTGGCCCAGGCGGGAGAGTTTACGCAGACGCAAAAAGAACTGATCGAACAGGTAAAGCAGGAGATTAACCGTAAGATGAAGGTAGGGTGTACCGGATGCGGCTACTGCATGCCATGCCCGAACAAGGTCGATATTCCCATGGCTTTTCATTGTTATAATGTAAAGTATACAGAGGGACGCAAGTCAGGTATGTGGGAATACGTGCAGTCAACGGCAATGCGCCGGGAGACATCCAGCGCGTCACAGTGTATCCGGTGCGGCAAATGCGAGAAACATTGCCCCCAGGGGATCCCGATCCGGGAAAAGCTGCAGGAAGCGGCGCGGGAGCTGGAGACACCGAAATACCGTTTGATCAAATGGGCAGTGAAGACGTTTCGGATCTATTGATGGATGGTATGGCTCTATAGTGTCAACAAAGCGCTGCGCAGAATATAATATAAGGCATACCATGCATTTATAAAGATGCAGAATTCGAAAGGAACATGCTTTATGAATATAATTCAGCGGACAGCGACGAAAAATCCCTGCTATCAGGCGGGCAAAAGGATCACGCCGAAGGGAATCATGATCCACAGTATCGGAGTGCCGCAGCCGGATCCGAAAGTAATTGCAAATAACTTTAACCGGAGCAATGCCGATAGCTGCGTCCATGCCGTGATCGGGACAGGGGAAGAAGTCTATCAGATCCTGCCCTGGGACTACCGGGCGTGGCACTGCGGAAGCGGCCCGAATGGCAGCGGGAACAGTACACATATCAGCTTTGAAATGACAGAACCCTCCACGATCCGGTATACCGATGGCGCGAACTGGGAGGATCTGGATCCGGCGGCGACAAAAGACTTTGTGCTGCAGACGT
>CAYLPF010000332.1:0-1790 GCA_964385485.1 uncultured Lachnospiraceae bacterium
GTGCCATTCGGGTACGCTGCCCCGATGGTATCCATGCTGATGCTGGCAGCCAGGATCTTGCCGCCATTATGATCCGTATGGTTGCCGACGATCTCCGTCCGCCCCGGAGCGGTAAAGAAATCCATCTTCCCGGAATGGAACAGCTCTTTGTAATTCTCTGCCAGAGATTCATAGCGTTTCAGGCTTTCCCGGCTCTCGCCGTAAATTTTTTCAAGTGCTGCTGTGCTAGGCATTTTCATCGCGATACTCTCCTTTTCTTTTTAATGAACAGAAAACTCATCATTGCAGATCTTTATCATGGCATCAGCGAATATCTTCGCGCTCATCAGGAGCGTATCGATGACCACGAATTCATCATCGCCATGCATATGGTTGTCAACCTCCGGCATCATACAGCCGAATGCAACGCCGCGCTCCAGATTGTGAACATACGTACCGCCGCCGGTGGACAGCGGTTTGCCCTTAATACCGGTATATCTCTCATAGCTTCCCAGCAGCGTTTTCACGAATGCAGAGTCCCCAGGAACGCAGTGAGGCTTCGACATCGGACCATCCTCCAGGATAATGCCGCAATCCGCAAGCTTCTCTGCCACGGGCTTCTTCGTATTCTCCTCCGTACAGCCGATCGGCAGACGGGCATCAAAGGTTCCGGACAGCTTTTCTGCTGTAAAATCAAGGATACTGAAACAGAGTGTCACTGCGCCGGAAGCCTCGTCTTCTCTGTAAATTCCAAGCGATCTTCCACACGTATCCTCATACGGGAACAGTCTGTCAAGCGCTGCCAGCGCCTTCTGTCCTTCGGATACCGCAAGCGGAAGATGTGTGAGCAGCCGTATCATTGCGGTCAGGGCATTTCTGCCCTCCTGCGGTGTAGACGCATGGGCCGCCTGCCCCCGTACCTCCACCGTGTAGACAGCGGTTCCTTCCGGACATCCTGCTGCCGCTTCCGCTGAAGCAGCCTCCACTGCAAAGCTGACTCCGAGTTCCTTCGCAAGCTGACCCGCCGCTTCCAGAATCACGTCTTTTTCCAGTCCCGCCACAGCAAACCGCGCCCGCTGCGGCACTACATTCGCCTTATTACCGCTCTTTGCCCATAGAACACCCGGAAGCTTCAGTCCGTCCGAAAACTCCGCGTGAAAGCCTGCCTCCATCCGGCCTTTTTCTATATTGATGACCGGGAAGTCCGCATCCGGCGTAAAGGTATACGGCGCTTCCTTCTCAACATTGTAATAATAGCGCAGATCTCCGGAGCCGCACTCTTCATCTGATCCCAGGACAAGACGTACGTTTTTCTTCATCGGTATGCCAAGCTCCTTAATGGCACGAAGCGCATACAGAAGTGCAATTGCAGGCCCTTTGTCATCCGCCGTGCCGCGGCCATACATCCTGCCGTCAATGATCTTCGGTGCAAAAGGCTGCGTCATCTTCCAGTCCTCCGTCACCGGGACTACGTCAAGGTGCGCCAGGACATCCAATCCCTTTTCCGCCTCAGAAAGGTCGCCGGTCACAACGTAATTGTCATAGTTTTTTGTGATAAGGCCATATTTCTCCATCAGCGCCTGCCCTGCTGCCAGAACCTCTGCCGGTCCGTCACCGAAGGGCTTTCCCTCCTGCGCTTCCCCCTTCTGGCTGTTGATCCGCACAAGCTGCGCAAGGTCATTTAACATCTCTTCTTTTTTTCCGTCGATATAAGCGTCAATCTGTTCTCTGTACATAGAATTAGATCCTTTCCGTTCTTCATACTTTTGCGCCTTTTCAGGCTTTGAACCTGGTGAAATTATAATACAAAC
>CAYLPF010000333.1:0-1790 GCA_964385485.1 uncultured Lachnospiraceae bacterium
CATATATAACCCGGAGAGTTCGTTTTTCAGGACTTCAAAGCAGCTCTCTTCTCCGCCTTCCTCTGCCAGAATATCCACTTCCTCCAGAGAATACTCATCATCCCCGGAGAATTTCAGCTCCAGCTCCGCTACCGGAACGCCGCAGGATACCGCCATATCATGAACCTGCCGGTATATCTCTCCCTGGTATGCTTCTGCGATCCGGCTGTTCTTCAGGCCCTCCATCCCGGCTATCGACGTTTCCATATCATAGAAATCCTCTTTCAGGAATTCAAGCTGGAGCAGCCGTTCAAACTCTCCGTCCCCGGTAAAAAAATTCATGACCGGACGCACTGCCATCAGGAAAAAAAGCAGCCCCGCATAAAACCGTACATATTTCGTAAATTTCCCATCCGGCAGGAGATGCATCAGGATCGTTATGACGCACATGCTGCCTGTCAGTGATTTCAGCCATTGCTCCATCCTTATCCCCCCTTTATGGCAGATGTGACCATGGCGATTGAAATAATAAAGACCGATACGCTCATCACCAGGATCTTCAGCAGAAGCACAGCCCCTCTGGAAATGCTCTCGATTCCTTCTACCATCCTTTTCTCACTGACGGGCTGTATCACAGCGCAGAGAAAACGAAAGATCAGGATACAAACAGCCAGCTTAACGACCGGCAGGCAGCAGATAAACACCAGCGCCAGGATTCCGGCCACTCCCACCGCGTTCTTTATTACCAGAGCAGAAGCCGTTACTGTCTCCGCCGCCGAATCCAGGATATTGCCAAGTCCGGGTATCGCCTTAGCCAGCCTCCGGGCCGCCGTGTTTTTCAGCGAATCCACCGACGGCGCCACCAGACACTGCACAGCCTGCAGGCCGACAATAAGCCCGGTGACTGTTTTAAGCGACCAGCTTATCACGGTTTCCAGCAGTCCGGCAAATCTGGAAAAATAATCCTCCTCTGACATCTGGTTCAGGATCAACAGGATAAGATAAAAATTAATGACCGGCAAAACAGCCCGGACGACCACGGTCTGCGTTATATTGATGCCCAGAAGCGTTACCTCATAAAATCCCAGCGCAGATACTGAGCCTGAACAGAACACCACGGTCAGAAGATACGAGGGAAGCAGGACCTTCATGAAGGAATTTATGTTTCCGCATGTATTTATGACGATCTGGTTCATCGCCATGAAGGAATGGATCAGCAGTCCCGAGATCAGAAGGTACACCATATAAAAGCTGATATCCGCAATCTGGCTGCTGTCAAATACTCTGATAAAATTCGAAAACACGGCAGAAGCCAGCACGATGACCAGGATCTGGAGCGCCATCTGTTTTTGCTGTCTCAGCTCAGAAAGAAACAGCCCTGAAATATACTGCGGCAGCTGATCCAGGTCGAAGGGGAGTTCTCCGCGGACAAGCTTTCCGACTGCCTCCGAAAACGAAAACTCTTCCCCCGCAGAGCCATCCATAAGGCTCCGGTCGATTTCGTCAAGGCCAAGGAGCTTCTCAATCTCCCACATGTCAGCCAAAGCCCCCGCCTCATCTGCCTTTTCCTGCACCTCATTTGCCGCATCCCCCGCCTCATCTGCCTTTTCCTGCGCCCCATTTGCCGCATCCGGCTCCGTGCGTACTGTCGCCGCGTCCCCGATCTTTTCCGCATTCTCCGCCTCTTCTGCCTTTTTCTCCGCCCCATTTGCTGCATCCGGCTCCATGCATACTGTTGCCGCATCCCCGATCTTTTCCGCATCCCCCGCCTGGGCTCCGCAGGCATGTCCGCCGCACAGGCTCAGCGCCAA
>CAYLPF010000334.1:0-1786 GCA_964385485.1 uncultured Lachnospiraceae bacterium
AGACGTATGCGAAGATGTATGAGTCTTTCCTGGAGCAGTCTGAGATCGACGGTACCGTATGGGCAATTCCGGATCTGGCTTCCGCACGTGCACTGTATTACAATGCGGATATCCTGGAGGCTGCCGGAGTAGAGGTTCCCACCACATGGGATGAGCTGACGGCTGCATGCGAAGCGATCAAGGCTTATGATGACAGCATTTATCCGTGGGGCATCGATATGACCACTGATGAGGGTCAGGCTGCATTCGCATATTATACCTGGAATAACGGCGGCGGCTTTGTGGATGAGAACGGAGACTGGGCGCTGAACAGCCCGGAGAACGTGGAAGCTATTGAGTATGCCATCGGCCTTGTGAACGCCGGCTACACAAACAGCGATCCGGCGAATGATACCCGTTATGACCTGCAGGATATGTTTGGCGCGGGACAGATCGCAATGGTTATCGCACCGAACAGTCTGCCAACCTATATTGCTGATGGCGGTTATGAAGTGAACTACGCTGTGGCTTCAATTCCGAGCAACACCGGTGAATCTGTATCCGCAGGTGTTATGGATCGTTTTATGTGCTTCGACAATGGCTATTCAGATGAAGAACTGGCAGCAGTTACTACATTCTTTGATTACTTCTATGAGGATGAGCGCTATTCTGACTGGGTGCTGATGGAAGGCTTCCTGCCGGCGACTATGGCAGGCGGCGAGGCTGTTGCTGCGGCTGATGAAAGCATGGCGGCATGGGTTGATATCGTAGGATCCAGCAAATTCTATCCGACTGCAAAGACAGAGTGGGCGGATGTGAAGCAGGGCGTGATCGATGTTGAGCAGCAGGCGCTTCTTGGCGGAGACGTTCAGACGCTTCTGGATGATCTGCAGGCTGAGATCGCAGGCTGATCAGGCATGATATCATCTGTCAGAGCCTGCTAACTCGCCGGGTTCAGATGAGAAACACGGGAGCAGGGCTTTCGCGGCTTTGCTCCCGATTTCTATTTGTTATTTCAATTTTACGGGTGGTGATGCAATGAATAAGAAAAAGAAATTTCTTGGCTTGGCGGAGCCGTATATCTGGCTTTTGCCCAGTATGCTCCTGATGGCAATTTTTATTTTGATCCCGATTTACGAGGTTTTTAAAATCTCGTTCAGCAAAGTTACAAAAGCCGGCATTGTGAAAGGATTTATTGGTTTGGAGAATTTCCGGAAGGTCTTGAAAGGCTCCGCCTTTTTGCTGGTTCTGAAGAACACTCTGGTGTGGACGGTTGTGGTGGTCGGACTGTCTACTCTGATCGGTTTTGTCCTTGCGCTTGTACTGAATAATCAATTTCGGGGGCGTAAAATTGCCCGTGCCATCGTTGTATTCCCCTGGGCTACTTCTCTGATCATTCAGGCCGGCGTGTGGAAATTTATTATTGATACGGATTATGGCGCGTTAAATACTCTGCTGATGAGGCTGGGGATCATTCAGAAGGCGGCCAACTGGACGCCGACGCCCGGCGCATATTTTGCATGGGAATGCTGGGTCGGTATTTTTGTTACGATCCCCTTTGTTACATTCTGCGTACTTTCCGGGCTGCAGAGCATCGATGACGCTTACTATGAAGCCGCTATCGTGGACGGGGCGACATACTGGCAGAAGCTGTTCCGGATTACGGTTCCGCTGGTAAAACCCTCTCTGACCGTCAGCACTGTGCTGAATATTATCTATGTTTTTAACTCTTTCCCGATCATCTGGACAATCACAAAGGGAGATCCGGCGAACCATACGGATACTCTTGTTACATATTTGTATAAGC
>CAYLPF010000335.1:0-1785 GCA_964385485.1 uncultured Lachnospiraceae bacterium
ATTTCTCATCTCACCATAATATCCTCCAGGTCGATCAGCCAGACATTTTCTGACTTTGCCGCGGTTTTCTGCAGCTCATCTGTAAATCCGGAGGTGGAAAAAATACAGATATATCGTTTTTTGTCGCCGAAGGGTTCCGGAGTCCGGCTGAGCTTTTCAAGATAATGGATGTCTGCAAAGTGGCTTCCGCTGTGACAGATACCGAGCACAATATGTTCATCATCCATGGCAACAAGCGGGATGCGGAAAAATGGCTCGCGTTTCGTGCCTCCGCACCACCAGGAGCCGGTGTGGCGGTACAGAAAAGGGGTCTGCCCGGTTTCAGCGAGCCGTTCCAGATATTCTGCGCACACTGTTTCCATGACCGGCAGCAGATACTCATTCAGACAGGGAAGTACCTGTTGTTCATAGATTTCTTTACCCTGGCCGGACAAAATACCGCTGATATTCGGGTACACAAAACGGTACCAGAAGCGAAGCATGTGATCGGCAAATACGTAACGAACCTTCTTCTGAACCTCTCCCACTGCAGGAAATTCCTTGCAGAGAATGCCCAGATCGATCAATATGCCTAAGTATTTCGCGCATTTATTTGTGCCTATGGAGGCTTCTGCCGCAATGTCGGCCAGCCGGTTCTGCCCGGAGGCAATGATCTCCAGAAGGAAATTGTAGGTGGAAATTTCCCGCAGTTCCCGGTGCAGATAGGAAAGAGGCTCGAACAGCAGCGGAGCCTTCTCATTAAAAAACAGGGCGCAGATATTTTCCCGGGCTGAATAGCTGCCGTCCAGCAATTGAATATAGGCAGGGAGTCCCCCGGTGACTCCATATAGCGTGAGCTGTTCCGAAGGAGCGTATCCGGCAAGGTATGGCTGGCATGTATAAAACGGTACCGAGGTCAGATAAGCTCTGGCTGAAATCGCCTGAAAGGGTGAAGGAGACGGTTCCTGCATCAGCCTGCGGGCGTAGGAGACGGAAGAGGAGGTCACGATCAAAAATATTTTTCCGGAAGGAAAATCGTGCTGTACCGCTTTTTGAAACGCTTCCACAAAATCCGGGCAATGCTCCGTCAGATTCTGAAATTCATCCAGGACAAGCACCAGACGGTGCGAGAAGGAGACAGAGGATATCCAGGAAAAAGCTTCTTCCCATCCGGTAAATTCCCCGGGCTTCCTTTGTGGCGCAAGGGAGCGCGTACATTCGGCCCAGAAGGCATGGAGCTGCCTTTCCGGTACAGTTTCACGTGCGGAAAAGAAAACCGTCTTTTTATTATTACAGAATTCCTGTATCATGCCGGTTTTGTCGGCGCCGTAACGGCCATACAGGAAAACAAAGGAAAACTGAATCCGATTGTACAATGTATTTAATTTCTGAATATCCGATGCGAACAGGGAATGCATATGCGGGCTCCTTTTCAGATATTGACTGGTAAAAAAATTCTCTTAAAGGCAGTATAATGGGGGTAAAATAAATTGTCAAATAAAAACAGCAACTCTTAAGGAGATATATTTATTCTTAAGAATCTTTTTATTTACGTAATTTTAAGGATGTATTATACTGTTTTTATTGGATATCAGTGATTTACTGACACAGAAGCTTATCTTTATACTGCAGGAAAATGTATTACAGGGGGTTTATATGTATAGAAGATTCAGGAAAGCAGCCGTTATCATTCTGGCGTCATCCGTGCTGATGCATGGCAGCGTGCCTGTTACAGCTGAAGAAACGCTGCCGTCAGTTCAGACCGAGGCAGAGCTGCGGACATACTCTGAGGCACAGACGCAGGCT
>CAYLPF010000336.1:0-1774 GCA_964385485.1 uncultured Lachnospiraceae bacterium
ACGGCCCCTTGCCGTGTCTTGCCGCGATCACGCTGAATACCGGAAATGCGAAAACTCCGTATGCGAAAATCGTAGCGTCCACGCCCTTTGCCTTCAAGTCCTCCGCATATGACTTCGCTGTCTTGTCGCTATGTACCAGGTCATCCGCAACAATCACCTCTACGCGTCCGTCTGCCCTGAGCGCTTCCGCGATCGCGTCCACCTGCGTCTGTACAATCCCCTTCAGCATCTCATGCGCCGCAGGATCGCCATCAGAAAAGCCCAAAATACCAAGTACCGGTTTGTCCATCTTTGTTCCTCCTTCGTTTATATTATTCACGTTATTTTCATATATGAAAGTAAAAATCTCATATATGAAACTATGGTACAATGATACCATAGGACTGCTTTATTGTCAATCCAGCCGCTATTTTCCGGATACCTCCCCTCCCTATGTACCTACTGACTGTACTTCACGATCAGCATCTCCACCGCCAGACGGTCTCCCAGCCGCCCGGTCTTGACTGCTTCCTCAGACTCCACACAGTCCTCCACAGCCTGCCGCAGCTCCTTCTTCCCGAAACGCTCCGCCTGCGCCAGGCTCCTCTTTGCTATAAATGGGGCAACGCCTGTCCGGGATGCGATCGCCGCGCTGTCAAGTCCCTGCTCCCGCAGATCTTTCATCTGCAGCATCTGGTTGAACTGCCTTGCGATCAGAAAAAGTATCCGCATGGGCGGTTCTCTCAGCGACAGCAGATCATAATACAGATCAAGCGCCTTTTTCTGGCTCTTTTCCGCCAGAGCGCGGATCATGTCAAACACCCTGCTTTCCGTAGTCACCGTACAGATGTCCTGCACGTCCGCTGTCTCTATCGCATCCTTCCCATACGTATAGGAGAGCAGCTTCTCCAGCTCATTTGCGATATTTTCCATATCGTCACCGGACTTCTCCATGAACAGCCGAAGCGCATCGCCCGTGATATTTTTCTGCTCCTTCTTCAGCATACTGAGGATCCAGGACTGCAGCGTCCGCGCATCCTGCCGCGCAAGCTCAACTACCCGCCCGTTCTGCTTCACCGCTTTAAACATTTTGCCGCGCTTGTCCACTTCATTTTCCACAAAAATGATAATGGTCTCCTGCGGCATCTCCGGCAGATACTCCGCCAGCTCTGCGCAGGCGTTTTTAAAAAAACCACTCTGTTCTACAAGGATCAGCCTGTGCTCAGCAAAAAAGGGCAGAGTCTCTGCCTGGTCGATCATCTGCCGTACGTCAATCCCCTTACCCGTATACAAAGAGAAATTCATCGTATCATCTTCGGGCAGGATTGCCTTCCTCAATCTGTTCTTATACTGGTTCTTCAGGTATTCCTCTTCTCCGTAAAGAAGATACATCCGCCTGAAATTACCTGTCTTTATATCCTCATTAAGATTTTTCATGATAAGGAATCCTTTCGCTCCCTCTTCTTCTTTGTCATCAGTCCGCCTATCCGTCCCGTCTCTTTCGCCGACAGTGATTTCCAGCCGTGTTCACGTACCTTCTCCAGAAGCCCCAGCTCTTCCGCAATCTCGTACTTCATCCGGTCATCGGGACTGAGTTCTTCCCATTTCAAACTGTTTTTTTTCTTCTCCATCAATCGTGCATACTCCTTTCATGCCGCGAACTGCCGGGCTTCCGCACCGTTTTTTGCGGGAAGCGCCACATTGATCACATTTTTAAAGAGTATGGCCGGTTCCGGAAAAATTATTCAGTTTACAGCCAATTTTCAGGCCATCAGCAGAGATTGTGACGTTAAGC
>CAYLPF010000337.1:0-1753 GCA_964385485.1 uncultured Lachnospiraceae bacterium
TTATCTACAATACTCTGGTCGAATCCGTCGATCCCTGTCAGCACAGGATACTCGATCTTCACGTAATCCCCTTGAGTGATCGTTGATACCGACGCCTGGAAAATGCCGGAAAAATATTCCTCCGCCTGTACTGTATTCCCGCCCAAGGATCCGGATGTCATTTCGCTGATACAGAGAAACAACGCCGCGGTCACTGCCATTATCTGCCTTTTCACTTTTTTATTGCTGTTTTTTCTGATCATCTGATTCTCCCCGCACTCTTTTTATTTTTTAAATAAGATTCTTCTTTAAAAGAAACAGATCCCCGGGACTTTTTTCCTGAGGATCTGTCCTTATTCCCGCAGGCAACGAGCCAGGCAGCCATGCTAAGTACCTTTTGGGTATGTATGAATATCCGGCGACTGCCGCGAGTTGCAGATTTTTATGATTGCTCCAATCTGGCTTACAGTCCGGCCTTTTTTGCCGCCGCGTCTACCACATGGCTTACAAGAACGGAGGTCGTAACGCTTCCAACGCCGCCCGGAACCGGAGTGATCGCTTCTACGATCGGCTCCACTGCTGCGTAATCCACGTCGCCGCAGAGCTTTCCTTCTGCGTTTACATTGATGCCGACGTCGATGATTACCTGCCCCGGTTTTACATACCCGGCGCCTACTACGCCTGCGCGTCCTGCCGCTACGATGATGATATCAGCCTCTCTTGCTACAGACGGCATATCAACGGTTCTCGTATGGCAAATGGTAACCGTCGCGTTTTTCTTGATCAGCATCATGGCTGCCGGCTTTCCTACTACAAGGCTGCGGCCAATGACAACTGCCTTCTTGCCTGTGCAGTCGATTCCGTAATGATCCAGGATCTCCATACAGGCCTGCGGCGTACACGGCGGATAGCCGATCGCCTTGCCTGTAAATACGCCGGACATGGAGCCGTCTGTCATACAATCGACATCCTTTGCCGGATCAAGGGCATTCTCGATCACGCTCTGGTTCAGATGTTTCGGGAGCGGACGGAACAGAAGAACGCCATGGACCGCGTCATTCTTATTCACATCATCGATCACCTTCAGAAGCTCTTCCTGGGAAACGTCAGCCGGAAGAAGGATCTTTTCGCAGGCTACGCCCAGTGTCTCACAGCGCTTTGTCGCGCCTCTCTCATAGGAGATATCGCTCTCATTCTCACCCACGCGGATGATGCCAAGAGTCGGTTTGATTCCTTTTGCTTCGATTTCAGCTGCCTTTGCTTTGATTCTTTCATTCAAAGCAGCCGTAACCTCTTTGCCAAGTAACTGTTTTGCCATTTTTTCTCCTTTCTACTGTTGCCCGTTTTCAGGTCAGCGTCAGGCGCGGCACATCTTTATAT
This sequence comes from uncultured Lachnospiraceae bacterium, assembly GCA_964385485.1. Taxonomy (GTDB): domain Bacteria; phylum Bacillota; class Clostridia; order Lachnospirales; family Lachnospiraceae; genus Choladousia. Next base: position 1,360 of record CAYLPF010000337.1, read on the forward strand.
GCGGAATCACGCTGCGCCCTGATCTGCTTTCCTGTACCTTATTTCAGACGGGCAAGTACGCTCCTGAATATTTCGTCAGCCATCGGCGGATATTTTTCAAGCATTGCGTCAGCCTTTGCGTTCAGTTCTGCCGCATACTCTTTGTCTGCCATGGATTTGGTATTGATATATACGTTCAGGCTCGCGCCCTCCAGCGCCGCTTTACAGAATGCTGCGCCAACACCGGCGTCACTGATCGCCAGCGCGGAACCCTTTGCCGCGAATTCTTTGATCAGTTCGATCGCTTCACAGCATTTCTCCATAATCTCCATCGGAACGGAGCATGCATCCTTCAAAACGATCTCCATCACACGGGCTTTCTCAGCTTTCTCTTCTTCTGTAGCCCGGGGCATTC
>CAYLPF010000338.1:0-1743 GCA_964385485.1 uncultured Lachnospiraceae bacterium
TTATAGGGGTAGTTTGCGCTTTTTTGGCTACCCGGAAGGTTTTGTTTCATAGTAACAGTTCACAGTTGTGCTGAGCTGAAAAAAAGCTTGAGCAAGTTCATTCTTGTTTCAAGCTTCTTTTTTCAGAAAATCTTTGGAGGAGATATGCAGGATATTTTACAGGTTGGGGCAGTGGCCTCCACCCATGGGCTCGCAGGGGAAGTCAGGGTATTTCCGACGACGGATGATCCGAACCGGTTTAAAATGCTGAAGCATGTACTGCTCGATACGGGCAATGGGATGAAGGAACTGGAGATCACCCGGGTGAAATTTTTCAAAAACATGGTGATCCTTAAATTCAAGGATCACGATCATATCGAGGATGTTATGCCATATAAGGGCAGGGAACTCTATGTAACACGGGAAAATGCGGTAAAACTCAGGGAAAATGAGTATTTTATTGCGGATCTGATCGGTATGGAGGTATATACGGAGGATGAATGCCTGCTCGGCACACTCAAAAATGTGCTTCAGACCGGGGCAAATGATGTGTACGAAGTAGAATGCAGGGATGGGAGAGATGTGCTGATCCCGGCTATCCGGCAGTGTATTCTTAATGTAGATGTGGATAATGCGAAAATGACGGTGCATTTGCTGGAGGGGCTGCTGGAATGAATTATTACGTTATGACGCTGTTCCCGGAAATGATCGAGACAGGGATGAATACCAGTATCATCGGCCGGGCCATTTCAAAGGGACTGATTTCTCTCGAGACAGTAAATATCCGTGATTACTCTGTCACAGGCAATGGCCGGATCGACGATTATCCCTACGGGGGAGGCGCCGGAATGGTGATGCAGGCGGAGCCGGTATACCTGGCTTATGAGGATCTTGTGAATAAGATAGGGGTGCGTCCGCGCCTTATCTATCTGACGCCCCAGGGACGGGTGTTCGATCAGACGATGGCGGAGGAGCTTGCAAAGGAGGAAAATCTGATCTTCCTCTGCGGACACTACGAAGGTATCGATGAGCGTGTGCTGGAGGAGATCGCTACGGACTTTGTGTCCATCGGTGATTACGTGCTGACCGGCGGGGAGCTTCCCTCCATGGTCATGATGGATTCGATCGCAAGGATGGTTCCCGGAGTGCTGAGCAATCAGGAATCCGGCCAGTTTGAAAGCTTTCAGGGAAATCTTCTGGAGTATCCGCAGTACAGCCGTCCGGAGGACTGGAGAGGCAGGATCGTTCCACCGGTGCTGCTGTCCGGGCATCATGGGAATGTGGACAGATGGAGGCGGAACCAGTCGATCCTGCGTACGCTGCGCAGCCGTCCGGAGCTCCTTTCAGAAGTCGAATTCGACAGGCAGGACAGGAAATATCTGCAGGCGCTTATTCATGATGAGACTGAGGATAAGGTGACGGAAGAAGAAAAGAGAATTTTGGTAAAACTTCTTGCATTTTAAGGAAAACCATGATAGAATAATCAGCGTTGTGAGAAAGAGATGGTCCTCTGTTACAGACCGCCTGGCGTTGCAGAATTGTTTGCAGGTGTAAGCCCTGCAGGTGGATGCATATGTGTCATGCGTGTGATAAGAACATCCGAGAATATAAGGAGGCACACAATGAACGAGATTATCAGAAATATCGAAGCTGCTCAGTTGAAAGCAGAGGTACCGCAGTTTAACGTAGGTGATACGGTTAAGGTGTATGGTAAGATCAGAGAGGGAAACCGTGAGAGGATTCAGGTTTTCGAAGGCATCGTGA
>CAYLPF010000339.1:0-1738 GCA_964385485.1 uncultured Lachnospiraceae bacterium
CACTCTATATTACCTGTCCTCCATCCGGCGCTGTCTTCTATATTTCTCCTGACCGGCCATATCATATACTGTATCACTATAATCCTTCCTCCAGTATCCGGTAGATCGCCTCCATATCGAGATGCTCCCGCAGCCCTGCGGCCAGAAGATCATACTGCGTTTCCTTAAAAGCCGCAAAATCAACAGCCTTCCCCATTTCTTCCGTGATCCCCTTTGCCGCAGCCAGAGCATGCACGATACCGGACGCAATCGCCTCATTGTCAAAAATCCCATGCACGTAGGAACCGTATACATTTTTCCCACAGGCTCCCTCCGTCCTGCGCATGCCGGTAATGGTGTCTTCTATCTCTGTGAACGGCTGTGCGTCCTCATACAATACGGTGCGTCCCATATGGATCTCATACCCGATAATACCCATACCTGAGAGATTTTCCAGTACGCCCTCCGGCCGCAGGATCCTGCCTTCCACCCTTGTTCTCGCTTTTTCCTTTTCAAAAACAGTCTTTGTATCCAGCAATCCCATGCCTCGGATCGCCCCGCCTTCCTCGACGCCCTCCGGGTCTGAGATGGATTTCCCCAGCATCTGGTATCCTCCGCAGACACCGAAGACCACACTGCCTGCCTTATGTGCTTTTAAGATGGAAGCTTCCAGCCCGTTCTGGCGCATCCAGAGCAGATCTCTCATTGTATTTTTTGTGCCCGGAAGAATGATCAGATCCGGATTTCCAAGCTGATGTGCCGCAGAAACGTACCGGATCGAAACGCCTTCGATTCCCTCAAACACATTAAAATCCGTAAAATTCGAAATCCGCGGGAGACGGATCACCGCAATATCGATAAGCCCTGCCTTCCGGGATCCATCCAGCCGTTCGCTTAAACTGTCCTCATCCTCCAGGCTGACATGCAGGTACGGCGTTACACCGACAACAGGCAGTCCAGTCATGCGTTCCAGCATTTCCACGCCCGGATCCAGGATCGTCTTGTCGCCCCGGAACTTATTGATGACAAGGCCTTTGACCATCCTTTTTTCATCTTCCTCCAAAAGAGCCACCGTACCGTAAAGCTGCGCGAACACGCCGCCGCGGTCAATATCTCCCACCAGCAGCACCGGAGCCTTTGCAAGCTTTGCCATTCCCATATTCACAATATCATCCTGCTTCAGATTGATTTCCGCCGGACTCCCGGCCCCCTCGATCACGATGATGTCGTACGCTTCATCCAGCTTCCGGTACGCTTTCATGATCTCCGGCACAAGCGACTTTTTCATTCTGAAGTAATCCCGGGCGCTCATCGTTCCCAGCACCTCGCCGTTTACGATCACCTGGGAACCGATATCATTCGTAGGCTTCAAAAGGATCGGATTCATTGCCACACACGGTTCCACGCCGGCAGCTTCCGCCTGCATGACCTGTGCGCGGCCCATTTCCAGTCCTTCCCTTGTAATAAACGAATTGAGGGCCATATTCTGTGACTTAAAGGGCGCCACACGGCAGCCGTCCTGCTTAAATATCCGGCAAAGTCCTGCCGCAACGACGCTTTTCCCGACATTCGACATCGTCCCCTGTATCATGATCACCTTCGCCATTCCCATTTCACCTCATTATCCTGCGTTTTCCTTATGCTGTATTTCTTTTATCTGTATTCTGTATTTTTCTTCTATGCTTCCCGTATTCAGTATTTTATTATTCATTCTGCGTCCTGCCGCAGTGCCGCTTCCAGTATCCCAAGAAGCGCATGA
>CAYLPF010000340.1:0-1729 GCA_964385485.1 uncultured Lachnospiraceae bacterium
TTTCAGGATTTGACTGCTTTTCTTTCCTGTCCGGCTTCCGCAGCTTTTCTTCTTTTTCCTTTCGCTTTTTTTCTTTTTCCTGCTTTTTCTTCTTCCCCATTATCTGATCCCCACTACCTTAAATAATTTTCAACTGTATGGCCGCAATCCGATAACAGATCTGTTTACCATTTATGGCAATACAGAGGTGCTGTCGGAGCAGCAAACGTACTGGTGGAATAATTTTTGATTATAGCATGATATTTTCTCCTAGTAAAGTGTTAAATCGGCTGTGAATAGTAACCTCTTACTCATATACAATCACCGGCGTTCCGATGGAGACCGCATTATAGATAATCTGTACCTGGTCATACGGTGTGTTCACACAGCCGTGGGAACCATTCGTCAGATAAATGGTACCGCCGAAATACGCCCTCTGCTGCATATCATGAATCCCGACGTCGCCATTAAAGGGCATCCAGTAATCCACCGGCGCGGTGTATCCCTCACCTGTCAGGATCGCGTCGCGCTTTTTCGCATCGATCGCCCACACGCCGCCGGAAGGCGTTCCATTTCCCTTGTTCGGATTTCCGGTAACTACCGGCGTATCCACGATAAGATTTCCGTCCTGATAGCACCACATCCGCTGCTGGGATATGCATATCTCTACGTACGTATATCCAATACCCTGATTCTCATGGCTCATGGCAGAATACAGATATACCGGCTCCATCTCCCCGCGGTATCCGTCCGCCAGAGCGTTCAGAAGAGCAACCACCGTAGCGTCCTGGTCAATACACCATCCGTAATCTCCCCCGGACAGTGTGACCGTGGTGCCAAGCGAGGTATAAAAATCCAAAGGGAGGCCGAAGGTATCGTATTTCGCCGCCAGCGACTCCACATAATCTGTCACGGCAACATCATCGATAACAAAGGATCCGTCCGCCAGCTCCACGATCCAGTCCCGGATCAGCTCTGCATTGACGATCTCCTTTTCCGTCCCAAATGTGTAAGTAATATTGGCCTTCGCAAGCTCGCTCATCGCAGCCGCGTCACTTTGCAGCTCTTCATTATCCTGATAAATCTCCGGATCAACGTAACATCCTTTTTCGTCAAGGGAAACCGTGACTGCGCCGCTGTCAAGCGCCTCCAGTACGGCGTCTGTTGTCCTATCCTGATCCAGCGTCGTGCCCATCACTTCGCTGACTACCTCAAAGCCCGTATCCGTCGCGCCGATATATGCGTCCCTTGGGGCGATTGCAAGGATACTGTCCATGCATTCCAGCTCGTTCAGCCTGGCCTGTGCAAGAGCCTTGTCATAGGAAAATGAAACGGAATCTCCCTGCGCCGGATCCAGCAGCAGCATGACCGGCCAGATATACGCCCGCTGTGCCTTCATCATCCGGTCAATTCCTCCGTTATCCACATACGCAAGGCCAATCTGGTCTGCCGAAATCGTCTCCGTTTTATTCTGACGCTCCTGAATTTCCAGCACATAATTGCTCAGCTTTTCTTCTACTTCAAGCTTTACCTCTGAAACTGTTTTGCGGCTGCAGTCAATCCCATAGATCATAGTATCATTATAAAAATGAAAACTGAAATATACCGCTGTCGCTATATACGCAGCAGCCATCACGGCGCCAAGGCAGTAAAAAATGCGCCGCACTTTTCTTTTCCTGCGCTGTTTTAATTTTTCCTGCAGGCTGGGAACTCCCGCAGACGCGCTCTGCCGCTGCTTTGGCCTGTTTGG
>CAYLPF010000341.1:0-1715 GCA_964385485.1 uncultured Lachnospiraceae bacterium
TATTGCAGAAGGTGCGGGTCATGCGCAATCCAGGGTGGTTCTGGGTGAGACATATTGGGAAACAGTGTTTGCGTTTATATCCGACTGGAAGTAACCCCTGAAAGCTTCTGAAATATGCGATTTTTCTTTTGGTAATGAAATGAAAAGTGAAGTGAAAAGTTAGGAGGAAGAATGGATCGAACAGCATTTACACAGGAATTGGAAGACCGGGCAAAAAAGAATTTCCCGGAAGAGGAAATCCGCATATGGGAAGACGGATTTCAGCCAACGACAGAGAAAGAGCGTGAATTTGTGGAATCCGCGAACGCGCTTTACGCTAAGAAAGAGAGCGATAAACTGATCGGTGATTTCGTTACATTTTGCAAGGATGGCGCCAGCACCAGGGTCAGCATGGAATGTCTGGCATCCCTGGCGGACGGGACAGAACACGGATGGGATATGGTAATGGAAGCTGTGCGCCGTTCAATCCAGGAGAGGGATTCCTTCCAGGGTGCGGAGAACCTGCAGGATATACTGGATTACAGCCGTGCATGCAGCAGGCTGTTTATCCGGCTTCTGAATTACCAGGATCACAGGCTGGAGCTCAAGGGCATGGTGTATGACAGGATCGGCGATATGGCAAAGGTGCTGTATTATAAACTCAGTGATGACGGCGTAAATTTAAACAGTACGAAAGTACATGCAGACCAGATCGGTGAGTGGGGCGTAAGCCTGGATGAGGCGTGGGATGCGGCCATGCTGAATACATTTTCGTCCGCCATGCCGAGGATATACCGGTCCGTGGAGGAATGCATTGACCCGCCGTACCAGAGGGGGATCTTCATGGACAGGGAGTTTGAGATCGGCTCTGCGGGGCATATTGTCCTGACCACCACGCGCCAGCTGAACGGGGCAATCGCCTTGTTTTATCCGGGCGTGGCAGCGAGGATCGCCCAGTTGCTCGGCAATGATTTCCTCATCGCATTTACGTCGATCGACGATGTCCGGATCCATCCAGTCGGTTCTGTCAGCCCACGGGAAGTACTGATGCGCCTGAAAAATGTGAACCGTAATTTCAATGAATCCAGGGGCGACATCCTGAGCCGGAAAGTATATAAATACAGCAGGGATACGGGAGAGATCACCATGCTGGAGCTATGAGGGGTCTGTATTGGCGCCTGTCCAATGGCACATAGTTGATTCCGGGCAGCGGGAGAGAAGTCAGTGTGATCGAAGCCTCGTGAGCATTTCGGTCACCCTGCGGTAATGCCCTATGACATCTGCGTGGTTCTCTGAAATATAAGCAATATTGCCTTTTTTCGCGGCCTGCTCCAGCTGTGCGCACTCCTCCGACAGTTCCGTGAGGCCAAGCATTTTAGCGGTGCTTTTGAGAGAGTGGATTTCGATTTTATAGGCATCCCAGTTATCGGCATGGTATGCCTCCTTTAGCTTCCTGTCGCGTCCGCTCTCTGCGAATTCCGTCAGTATGGAGCAGTAAAACTCCTGATCTCCGGCACAATAAACAAGTCCCGCGGCTGTATCCAGCTCCGGCAGCTCTTTTTTGAGATCTTCAAAAGAAAGCGGAAACCCGTCTGCCCGCGGAAGCGGCTCCGGCTGCTTTGTCTTTCGCATGACTTTGTCTTTCGGCAGATATTTCAGGATGACATCCTCCAGACGGGCGCCCTTGACAGGTTTTGAGAGATAGTCCACAAATCCCTGCGCAAAATATTCTTCCC
>CAYLPF010000342.1:0-1708 GCA_964385485.1 uncultured Lachnospiraceae bacterium
ATTTCTGTTTTTAATTTCAGAGCTTATTCGTCCTCTCCCAGCCCTTTTTCCTGCTCTGCCTGGATGTCCGGGAACATGGAGAGCATCGGCCGTACATTCTTGTGACGGAATTTCCGGTCTATGTAGTTCTGGGTACACCTCATTACCTGCGGTGACAGTACCAGAACACCGATCAGGTTCGGGATCATCATCATACCGTTAAAGGTATCGGAAATATCCCATGCGAGCTGCGCTTTCATCACTGAACCAGCCAGTACGATGACCACGAAAACAATGTGGTATACCGTAACCGATTTTGTGCCGAAAAGATATTCACATGCAGTAGAGCCGTAATGGCTCCAGCCCAGCACTGTGGAGTACGCAAACAGCAGGATCGCCAGCGCGACAAACCACGCGCCCGGTTTCCCGAAGGTCTGGGAAAAAGCATAGCTCATCAGGGAATTGGATCCAACCTCTGCAGCCGCCTCGGTGAGCTGGCCGCTTGTCAGATCGACCGCGCCGGAGCTTAAGATCGTAAGCGCTGTCAGTGTACAGACAACGATCGTATCTGCAAATACTTCAAAGATTCCCCACATACCCTGGCGGATCGGCTCCTTTACATTAGAGCTGGAGTGTACCATAACGGAGGAGCCAAGGCCCGCCTCATTAGAGAACACACCGCGCTTCATCCCCATCTGCATCGCCAGGGCAATGCCGGAGCCTACAACGCCGCCTGCCGCTGACTTAAGCGCAAACGCGCCCTTGAAAATAGATACAAACACTGCCGGGATCTGCGTGATATTCAGGCAGATAATGATCAGAGTGCCGATCAGGTATGCAATGACCATGAAAGGAACGATCTTTTCTGTCATAGCCGCAATGCGCTTCAGGCCGCCAAGGATGACAAGCGACACCGCCAGAAAAAGGAAGAACCCCGTAACGATCACAGGTATGCCAAAAGCCGTATATACGTTGCTTACCATACTGTTTACCTGGCTCATATTGCCGATACCGAAGGAGGCAAGAAGACAGAAACAGGAGAACAGGACTGCCAGGACAGCACCGATCTTCTTACATCCCCGCTTTCCGCCAAGGCCATCCCGCAGATAATACATGGCGCCTCCGCACCATTCACCCTTTTCATTTCTGCGGCGGTACAGAATGCCAAGCACGTTTTCAGAATAGTTCGTCATCATGCCAAAGAAAGCGATCAGCCACATCCAGAATACAGCGCCCGGGCCTCCCACTGCGATGGCTCCTGCCACGCCTACGATATTTCCGGTGCCAACGGTGGCCGCCAGCGCCGTACAAAGTGACTGGAACTGGGAGATCGACTTATCGCCGGTGTGCTTTGTGACGTGCTTATCACCAAAAATGGCGCCTATCGTATTCTTCATCCAGTGTCCGAAATGGCTCAACTGGAAAAACTTTGTCATGCAGGTCATCAGAATGCCGACAAAACCCAGAAGGATAAGCGCCGGCCAGCCCCAGACGATTCCGTTGATAAAACTGTTTACGTTTGTAATTACATCAATCATACTCAATTCTTCCTCTCTTTTTCATAATCCTCATCCGGAGAAAAATACGAACGGACGGGAAATCTCCCGTCCGCAATAAAACAATATTGAATTGAAATATGATTTCAAAACAAACTCTGTCCTTTTGCCTGAGAGATTCGCGCACCGCGCTTTACACCTTCGGCCCCCACTCCTTTGTGGGTTTCTCCAGA
>CAYLPF010000343.1:0-1702 GCA_964385485.1 uncultured Lachnospiraceae bacterium
CAAAAGCGGCTTCAAAACCACGAGATAGCCATGCCAGTATCTGGCATATGCAGTCTTCTTAACCTTTACGCCCTCCTGCTCCAGGCCGACGACACTGCACCCTTCCAGCATCGTTGCATCTTCAGGACAGACACGGTAATTATTCACTGCTTTATCAATGACATTCTCTTCCCCATCATACGCTGCGGTCAGAAGCATCAGCGCATCCGTAAAATTATCAAGAATACTGGATACCTTTCCGGTAATCATGGGCCTGTAATATTCATCTTCCAACTGAACCATATTAGCGCCTGTTTCCCGCACATGCAGGGCAACGCGCCCGGATGGCAGAACATATACGAGACACATCAAAAGGAACCCTAGCAAAACAGCTCCCACAAAAACTCCCAGCGTTTTTCCGACTGCAACTCCACATTTTTTCAAAACTCAATCTCCCTTATATACCGGTGCAGCGCATCCTGCCACGTAGGCAGCGGCTCAAATCCGTTCTCCACAAGCTTGCTCTTATCCAGCCGTGAATTAAAGGGCCGCTTCGCTTTCGAAATGCCGTATTCCTCTGTGGTCACTGCCTTCACCGTCAGATGCTGCGCATCATACTCTTCCCGGCCCATCGCCGCGGCCTCCGCAAAAATCGCCTCCGCAAATTCATACCAGCTGATGTATCCGCCCTCATTCGTCGCATGATAATACCCGTATTTCTCGGTCTCGATCATATCTACCAGCAGCCTTGCCAGGTCATACGTATACGTCGGAGTACCGATCTGATCCTTTACTACAGTCAGCACATCATGATTCTTGCCGACATTCAGCATCGTCTTGATAAAATTCTTTCCATTCACACCGAATACCCAGGCGATCCGGACAATAAAGTATTTCTCAAGATTATGCGCAACGGCCAGCTCGCCCTCCAGCTTCGTCTTCCCATATACATTCAGCGGCTGATATTCCTTGCAGTCCGGCTGCCACGGCTCGGTCCCAAGCCCGTTAAATACGTAATCTGTGGACAAATAGACCATCTTGCAGCCCAGCTTTCTGCAGACAAGCGCAATATTCTCCGTCCCCTTTGCATTGACAAGACGCACCTTCTCCACCTTGTCGTCATCCTCCGCCATATCGACAGCCGTCCAGGCCGCACAGTGTACCACCACATCCGGATTCAGCTTAGTGATAAGACTGTCCACCGCTTCTGCATTCGTGATGTCCATGGAGACGTACTGCATCGCAGTCACGGGAGTCCCATCCTGAATACCGCTGTAAGCCGGGGCAAGGTCAGAACCAATCCCCTCATAATTTCTCCTTGCAAGTTCATTCATAACGTCGTGGCCGAGCTGGCCGGCAACGCCGGTTACTAACACTTTCATTACAATCTCCTTTCAGCCTGCTTCATACATCCTTTCAGGTTTTACTTTTTCAGATTCTTCTTATTCTGTCAGCCTTCCACAATTGGCAACATACATTTTATCTTCATAATATCAGCGCTCTTTTATAGTCAGAGCTTCTTTCAGATATTCTTCATAGCTGCGAACCGTCCTTCCTGTATTCACAATCAGGGCTTCAAAATCCGTGGCCCCGCTGAAATCCATCACATGGTGAAGGTTGATCGTTAAATCCTTTTTCGCGCCCAGCCATGCAATCCATTTTGCGCAAATGTCACACATCCTCAATCTGCCAGTCAATCGGCTCTATCCCGTTTTGCTCCAGA
>CAYLPF010000344.1:0-1700 GCA_964385485.1 uncultured Lachnospiraceae bacterium
GTTTTGAGGAGTAATAATATGGATCAATTATCCCGGGCACAGTCTGAACTGCGTGAAATGGACGCCCTGGCGGCAGAGAAATCTCCGATACATGACCTCCATCCGCTGAGCAAGCTGCTGGTAACGGTTTTCTATATAATTACAGTTGTATCTTTTCCGAAATATAACATTACCGGTCTGGTGGTCATGGTGCTTTACCCGGCCATTCTGTTCCAGATTGCGGGGATTCCCATGGGACTTTGCTTCTACAAGCTGCGTTTTGTACTTCCGCTGGTGTGCGCAGTGGGACTGGCAAATCCTTTTCTGGATCATGTGCCGGTTATGCAGCTCGGGAATCTTACAGTAACCGGCGGGATCATTTCCATGATAACGTTGATGTTAAAAGGGATATTTTCATTGATGGCTTCGTTTCTGCTGATCGGGACTACTTCTATCGATGCCATTTGTGCAGCGCTGCGGAAGCTCCATGTACCGGGGCTTCTGACGACGCTGCTTTTGCTGACTTATCGCTATATCGGTGTTATGATAGATGAGGTTTCAATCATGACACAGGCTTACAGCCTGCGGGCTCCCGGGCAGAAAGGCATTCATATTTCGGCGTGGGGTTCTTTTCTGGGCCAACTGATGCTGCGAAGTATGGACCGGGCGGAGGAACTGTATAACAGTATGCAGCTGCGGGGGTATAATGGAGAATTCTATTATATGGTCCTGCCGCATTGCGGGATCTCTGAGATTGTTTATACAGCAGTATGTGCGGCGGCTTTTTTGTGCGCGAGATTTTTTGATGTTGCCGGACTTTTGGGAGGATTGTTTGTGAGGTGACCGTATGCTTAAATTTCAAAATGTTTCCTTTTGTTATGAAAAGGACCAGCCTGTTCTGGATGACCTGAGCTTTGAGATCCAAAAAGGAGAGTCAGTGGGGCTGATCGGCGCCAATGGCGCGGGGAAATCCACGATCATGAAGCTGATACTGGGCCTGATGGCCGGGAGCGGGGAAATCCTGGTGGATGGCCTGCCTGTGAATAAGCAGAATCTGCCTCAGATCAGGCAAAAGGTCGGGTATGTGCTGCAGGATTCAGACAATCAGATGTTTATGCCGACCGTGTATGATGATATGATTTTTGGCCCCATGAATTACGGGCTTACGAAAGAGCAGGCGGAGCAGAGGGTGGATACAGTCCTGAAACAGCTTGGGCTGGAGCAGATAAAGCATCGCTATAACCATAAGATCTCCGGGGGAGAAAAAAGAATGGCGGCTATTGCGACGACCCTTGTGATGGAGCCGGAAATGCTTCTGATGGACGAGCCGTCTACAGCGCTGGATCCTGTGAACCGCCGCACAGTAATTAATACGATCAATACGCTGGGCCAGACAAAGCTGATAGCCTCCCACGATCTGGATATGATCCTGGACACATGCAGCCGGGTGATCCTGCTTTTCCATGGCAGGATCGTTGCGGACGGCTCCGCGGAACAGATCCTCACAGATAAAGAGCTCCTGGAAGCGAACCATATGGAGCTGCCATTCTGTCTGCAGGGCCGGGACAGGCGGATATGTCAAAGAGGGGCAGGCCTGTGATAAGCATGTGATATATGCTTTTATCGCCGATAATGTTGGAAAATCAGAGATAAATACTGTTAAGAGAGTCAAAGAATAAAATACGAATCTGTAAACCGTTTGCTCAGGCAGACGGTTTTTT
>CAYLPF010000345.1:0-1699 GCA_964385485.1 uncultured Lachnospiraceae bacterium
ACGTCCAGGCGGCAAAGTACGGCGACTCTGCCGTATCGGCGATGGCGATCGTGACAAAGGTATTTCAGCTGATCTTCTCTGTGGTGATCGGCTTCGGACAGGGATATCAGCCCGTGGCGGGATACAATTACGGGGCGAAGCGGTACGGGCGCGTGAAAGATTCCTTTCTTTTTATGACGAAGACCGCTACATTTTTTCTCTGTATTTTCGCGGTGGCAGGATATTTTGCCGCGCCGCCGCTCATCCGGCTTTTTATCGCTGATGACCCGGAGGTCATCCGGATCGGTACGGAGACGATGCGTTTCCAGTGTATCTCGATGCCGTTCCTGCCGCTGGCGGTATGCTGTAATATGACATTCCAGACGATCGGGAAATCAGCCATAGCGACGTTTCTGGCATCGGGCAGACAGGGGTATGTATTCCTGCCGCTGGTACTGCTGCTGCCGCGGTTTATCGGTATCCGCGGCGTGGAGCTTTCCCAGCCGCTGGCGGATATCATTGCGTTCTTTATCTGCATCCCGTTTATGATCCGGTTTTTCCGGGAGCTTGCCGGGGCGCAGGAGTGATCGCGCGGGAAAAGACTGCGGATGCACAGGACAGAGCTGCGGTGAGCACAGGAAAAAGTTTCGGATGGGCGCAGAAGAGAAGCGGCATCTGACAGAGCCGCGCAGCTTCGTGGAAAATGATACAACAGAGTTGCCGCTTTGGCGGGAATGAGATATACTATATTCAGATGCCCAAAGGGCTATAATTTGAAATAAATCAGGAGGAAAAGATATTATGGAACACAAAAATGCATGGAGAACGTATTCAGATGAGCAGGTGAAGGAGCTGGAAGCCCTCTGCGGACGCTACAAAGCGTTTCTGGACGCGGGAAAAACTGAGCGCGAATGCGTGAGAGAGACTGTGCGGATAGCCAGTGTGCAGGATTATAGAGATCTGAAAGAGGTGATAGCCTCCGGAGAGCGGCTTAAGGCAGGGGATAAGGTTTACGCAGTGTGCATGGAAAAGGCTGTGGCGCTGTTCCACATCGGCACGAAGCCGCTGCGGGAAGGCATGAGGATCCTCGGGGCGCACGTCGATTCCCCGCGTCTTGACCTGAAGCAGAATCCGCTTTATGAGGATACAGAGATGGCGTATCTCGATACGCATTATTACGGCGGAGTCAAGAAATACCAGTGGGTAACGATCCCGCTGGCGATCCATGGGGTCGCGGCGAAAAAGGACGGTACCGTACAGGAGATCTGCATCGGTGAAAAAGAGGATGACCCGGTAGTATTTGTATCTGACCTTTTGATCCATCTGGCCGGAGAGCAGCTTGAGAAGAAGGCAAAGGTCGTGATCGAGGGAGAAAATCTGGATATTCTGATCGGCAGCCGTCCGGTAACGCCGGAGGAATCAGAGGAGAAGGATAAAGAAAAGGAAAAGGACGCGGTAAAGGCGAATATCCTGGCTATTCTGAAGGAACAGTATGGTATCGAGGAAGAAGATTTCCTTTCTGCTGAGCTGGAGATCGTACCGGCAGATAAGGCAAGGGACTGCGGGCTGGATCGCAGCATGATCATGGCGTACGGGCAGGATGACCGCGTCTGCGCGTATACTTCCCTGGAAGCGCAGCTTTGCGTAGAGACACAGCCGTATACATGCTGCTGCCTGCTGGTTGATAAGGAAGAGATCGGCAGTGTGGGCGCGACGGGCA
>CAYLPF010000346.1:0-1696 GCA_964385485.1 uncultured Lachnospiraceae bacterium
GCGGTTACGCTTCCTGTATATCCTGCAGATGCTTTTTCAGCTCGATCATACGGTCACGCAGCTCGGCGGCAGCCTCGAAGTTCAGTTCTGAAGCGGCTTTCTTCATTTTCTTTTGTACATCCGCCACCAGCTTCTCCAGCTCCTCCCTGCTCATGGACTCCGGATCCTTCTCCATCGCCTTTTCTTCCTTTGCGATCTCTTTCGAAATACTGATCAGATCCCGAACCGCCTTTTTGATCGTCTGCGGCGTGATCCCATGCTCCTGATTGTACTGTTCCTGAAGCTCACGCCGGCGCTGTGTCTCTTCGATAGCTGTGCGCATGGAATCCGTCATCACATCCGCATACATAATAACATGGCCCTCGGCATTTCGGGCCGCACGCCCGATCGTCTGTATCAGCGAAACAGAAGAACGCAGAAATCCTTCTTTATCCGCATCCAGGATCGCCACAAGGGAGATCTCCGGAATGTCCAGGCCTTCCCTCAGAAGATTAATACCCACCAGGACGTCAAACACGTCGAGACGCATATCACGGATGATCTCTGTCCGCTCCAGCGTGTCGATATCAGAGTGCAGATACCGGACACGGACCCCTACTTCCTTCATATATTCCGTCAGATCCTCCGCCATCCGCTTCGTCAGCGTCGTCACCAGAACCTTGTTCCCGGCTGCTGTCTCCTTATTGATCTCCCCGATCAGGTCATCGATCTGCCCCTCCACAGGCCGTACCTCCACCCGCGGGTCAAGAAGCCCTGTCGGCCGGATGATCTGTTCAGCACGAAGCAGTTCATGCTCCTCCTCATATTCACCGGGAGTCGCAGACACAAACAAAACCTGATCCAGCTTTTCCTCAAACTCCGTAAAATTCAGCGGCCTGTTATCCTTTGCCGAAGGCAGACGGAACCCATAATCCACCAGAGTCGTCTTGCGCGACTGATCTCCTGCATACATCGCCCGCACCTGAGGCACCGTCTTGTGCGACTCATCAATGATCAGTAAAAAATCATCTCCAAAATAATCGATCAGCGTATGCGGCGTGGCTCCTGCCGGAAGACCCGCAAGATGCCTCGAGTAATTCTCAATGCCGGAGCAGAATCCCGTCTCCCGAAGCATCTCCACATCATAGTTCGTCCGCTCCGCGATACGCTGCGCCTCCAGCAGCTTGTCCTCGCTCTTAAAATACGCGACTCTTTCCTCCAGTTCTTCCTCTATAGCCTTCGCTGCCGCCAGGATCTTCTCCATCGGCACAACATAATGCGACGCAGGAAACACCGCAATAAATTCCAGACTTCGCCGGATCACCCCGGTCAGCACGTCAATCTCCGTGATCCGGTCGATCTCGTCACCGAAAAACTCCACCCGGTAAGCATAGTCATCCGCATTCGCCGGGAATATCTCCAGTACATCCCCATGCACCCGAAACGTGCCCCGGTGAAAATCCATCTCATTGCGGTCATACTGGATATCCACCAGCGCCCGCATCACTTCGTCCCTGTCCTTCTCCTGGCCTCTGCGCAGATACACCACCAATTCCCGATAATCTTCCGGGCTGCCGATGCCGTAAATGCAGGAAACGCTGGACACAATGATCACGTCCCGCCGCTCTACCAAAGACGCTGTGGCTGACAGCCGCAGCTTATCGATCTCGTCATTGATAGCGGAATCCTTCGCAATGTAGGTGTCGGATGAGGGAAT
>CAYLPF010000347.1:0-1689 GCA_964385485.1 uncultured Lachnospiraceae bacterium
CCATCCTCCGCATATTTCGTCTCGACCACGATCCCGATCCTCTTCTCCGTCCGGATCAGGATATCGCTGTATCCTTCGCCGGACTCCGCATTGGAGCTGGTATCCCACTCACTTTCATACTGCAGCAGCCCGAGAAGCATCCCATGGTAGAAATTTTCTTTCCTGTCTGCCCTCACAGCCGTATCCCGGATACTGATCGACCTCCACAAATACGCATTCAGCAGTTCCTCCGCTGTCTCAGCATCCCCCTTCTGGAATGCTTCGCAAAACCGCCCAAGCTTCGCGGTATCCGCCCTGCTGTCCTCCCGGAACCACTCCTGAATCTGCCTCACAAACAGCTCCCGGATCTCCCGGTTCGGGATGACCAGCTCCAGCTCTCCGCCTGTACCCCGTCCCTTCTGCGTCAGGTAGCCGGTCGTGAACAGTACGCTCCAGAGATTCTCTATTGAACTGTCCAGCTCACTGTATGTCAGCTCCTGGTTGACCACCTTTGTAATGCTCTCCCCGGCGATCAGGCGCTCGATCTCACCCCTCGTCTTCTGGTCGGCTTTCCCGATGAACCGCCGCACCAGGGCGTTCCCGCTCGTGTTGGCCCAGTAATTCTGCGGTTCGACATCACGCGAGCCAAGCAGGGCATCACAATAATTGATCACATCCCATGGGCAATATACTGCTTCATCCCCAAACCGATACCCATCATACCACTCCCGTATGGTACCCTCATGAGCCGTCAGGCCGTAAAACCGCAGCATCTCCTGCACTTCCGATTCTGTAAAGCCAAAACAATCATCATATCTGCTATCTGTAATCGTATGCACCTTCAGGTTATTCAGCCCGGTGAAGATACTCTCCTTCGAAATCCGCAGGCACCCTGTCAACACCGCAAAATACAGATATTCATTCGTCTTCAGGGCATTGCTGAACAGATTTCGGATCAAAGAAACCATCTCGTCATAATACCCTGCCTGGAACGCCTTGTCCAGCGGCACATCATATTCATCAATCAGAAGGATTACCTTGCTGCCATAATGTTTGAAAAGGAGCTCTGAAAGAATGCGGAGGCTGTCCACCATCAGATCCTCCGACATCGTATACGAGCCATTCTTAATCTCAATCAATGCACGATACAGATCTCTTTCACCGTCAGACAGCATTCCACTGTTCAACAGGAACCGAAAACGCGCCGCCTCCCTGCCCACAACCCTCTTTAATGCTGCACTCGCAGTCTCATAGCGCAGGCCGTCAACATTCTTCAAGGTAACCGACAAAACAGGGAACTTCCCCATATATGCCCCGCACAGTTCCGTCTCCTGCATAATCCCCAATCCTTCAAACAGCTTCCCGTCTGCACCGACCTCAAAAAAGGATTTCAGCATACTCATATTCAAGGACTTGCCAAAGCGCCGCGGACGCGCAAACAGATTCACTTTTCCCATGCTGCGCAGGAGCTCCGCAATCAACATTGTCTTATCAACGTAGTAGTAATTTCCCTGCGAGAACTCCTCAAAAAATTCAATCCCGACCGGAAGCTTTTTCCTCATAAAAGGCACCCCTTCCTGACACGCCTGTTCTGCTTTTACTTTATCACAGGCCTGATGAAATAGCAATTCCGGATTGCCGACAAGGCTGTGAAAAGTTACTGTCAAGTAAACGTTGGCAAATTTTTTCATACACGATTTACCATATGCC
>CAYLPF010000348.1:0-1680 GCA_964385485.1 uncultured Lachnospiraceae bacterium
AGCTGCGTTGTTCGCTTCAGCCATTCGCAGCGGTCTTCGGTCAGGTCATTTTTCGTATAGCGGAAGGCCCAGTTCGCGGCGGCCACGCCCGGTGTGTTCATACGCGCATCGCTGCCCAGTATCAGCAGATCCTGGATCGGGAAGATGGCGTATTTTGCGATGCTGCCCATACAGAAACGGATGAAATCAAGGCTGACGCAGTTGCCGTCCGTGTTGCCGTAGCGGCGGATACGGTCTTTGATGATCTCCGGCTGTACGGCATACCAGCCCATAGTTGTGTCATTGTCATGGGTGCCGGTATAGCAGATACAGTTCGGCGTGGTGTAAAAATGCGGGATATAATTTTCGTCATTCATATCTCCGAAACCGAACTGGAGTACTTTCATACCCGGAAAACCGAACTCGTCCCGCAGATGCTCCACCTCCGGCGTGATAATGCCCAGATCCTCCGCGAAGATCGGCAGATCTTCACCGAGCTCTTTCTGGATGGCATTGAACAGATCCTCGCAGGGTCCTTTGACCCATTTGCCGTTGACAGCGGTTTCTTCCCCGGCCGGTACGGACCAGTACGCCTCAAAGCCGCGGAAATGGTCGATACGCAGATAATCCGTCAGTGTAAGCTGACGTCTGATACGGCGGATCCACCAGGAGTAGGAGGTCTCCTTATGGTAATCCCAGTCATACAGCGGATTGCCCCAGAGCTGGCCCGTAGCGCTGAAATAATCCGGCGGAACGCCCGCCACGCTGGTAGGATATCCTTTGGGATCGAGCTGGAACAGCTTTTTGCCGCTCCATACGTCAGCGCTGTCCAATGCGACGAAGATCGGGATATCACCGATGATCTCAACTTCATTTTCGTGGGCGTAGTCGCGCAGCCTGGTCCACTGCTTCTGGAAAATGAACTGAACAAAGCTGTAATAGTGGATCTGTTCCGCAAGCTTTGTGCGCCATGTGTTTTTTGCTGTCTCGGTGGGGGCAAGGATGTCTTTTTCCCACTCGAGCCAGCAGCGGCCTTCGTGGTAATCCTTGCAGGCCATGAAGAGTGTATAGTCATCCAGCCAGTCCTTTTCCTCCGAGCAGAACAGTTCGAATTCTTCCAGCAGCGTCTTATCCGGCGTGTGTTTGAAGGCTTCCCATGCTTTTTTCAGAAGGCCTGTCTTGTATTTGATCACGGAACCGTAGTCTACCTTCCTGTCATCCCAGGCAGGGACGTCGGAGACGTCTTCCTTTGTCAGAAGCTTCATTTCTACCAGCTTATCAGGGCTGATGATCAGCGGCTGCCCTGCAAAGGCGGAAAACCCCTGATATGGTGAATCTCCGAAACCTGTCGGGCCAAGGGGCAGTACCTGCCACAGATGCTGGCCGGATTTTTTCAGAAAATCAATAAAATCATAGGCGCCGGGACCCATGTCGCCGATTCCGTAGGGAGAAGGAAAAGAAGTCGGGTGAACCAGGATCCCGGATAGGCGCACCTGTTTTTTCTTTTCCAAAAGCTCTGCTTCTTTTGATATTGTCTGTATCGTATTCATTTGTATTTCCCTCCAGTGAGCTGCTAATTTCAATCTATGACATTTTACCATGGCTGTCATCTGATGACAATGTTTTTATTTCCGCGGGCAACGAACCACTTGATACCCATATAAGTGAAACATTTTAGAGAAAAACGGCGCATACCCTACG
>CAYLPF010000349.1:0-1674 GCA_964385485.1 uncultured Lachnospiraceae bacterium
GGGCGATCCGAAATCCCGGTCAGGACGATCCGGAGTAAAAAGTCGGAATAACACACATATGATCAAAGGATATTATCCGGATATGGTTCACGCAGACGTTTATCAACACGCTTCAGGTATGATTTTACAAAAAATGAGGGACTTTTTCAAGGATATTGGCAAAAAAATGAGCGATTTTTCGTCTGCTCCGAGCAAAAAAAGCAAGCAGGTTCGATGTTATCGAACTTACTTGCTTTTTCTTCTTTTTTGTTCGTTGTAATCAGTCAAATTATTCTCAGCATTTTCAGGATCCAGTAGATCACACCCAGCACCCAGCTTGTAAACACACCATACAGGATCACCGGCCCGGCGATCGTAAATATCTTACAGCCGATGCCGAACACCTGTCCCTCTTTCTGGTATTCAATCGCGGGCGACGCTACGGAATTCGCAAAGCCGGTAATCGGCACCAGCGTACCGGCTCCGCCAAACTTCGCCAGCTTCTGATAGAGATTAAACCCTGTCAGCAGGACGCTGAGCAGCACCAGCAAAAGGGAGCACCACCCTCCCGCCGTTTCTTCCTTCATCCCTGCGTTATCGCACCAGTTCAGGATAAACTGGCCGATCACGCAGATCGCGCCGCCTGTCACAAATGCTTTGCACATATTTAAGAACAGGTTATGCGTCGGCGTCACCTGCTTTACGTATTTCTGGTATTCCTGTTGTTTTCGTTCTTTTAACACGTCTGCCATGGAATCATCCTTTCAGTCCCTGTCTCAAATTCGGCAAAACAGAATCTTTCACCGTATGTACAGGATTCTGATATCAGTATGTCCCATATTCTTCGAAAAATACACAGCCTGGCAATTTAACCGTCTTCTCTGCCCGTTATGAGGCCGGGACGACTACGCGGCCAGACGTCTTTCCATCATCATATTATCCCTCAACGATCAGATATTTTCCGTCCGGCATCGCAAATACTTCCGCCTGCGAAAGGAGCTCCTCCCGATCCATTTCCGAAGTATCCGCGCCGTTTTCTTCAAAATATGCTTTTACTTCTCTATAATTGGAAGCCACATACGCCATGCATTCATCAAGAAATTCATCTGCCTCCTCCAATGTCTCAGCTACCGGTTCATCAAATAGCTGGCTCTGTTTTTTCAAAAACGCTTCCACATACTCTTTTTTATATGTCATGGTCTTTTCCTTTCTTCCACAAAAACTCCCGACTATCTATTCCGCATACGCTTCTTTCTCAGATGAAGCTCCCATATCAGAGCAGAGACCGCATCACCTGCAGCACGCCGTCCTCTTCCTGCGGCGGCGCGATGTGCTTTGCCGTCTCTTTAAGCTGCGGATGTGCATTTGCCACCGCATAGCTCTCCCTGGCCTGCCGCAGCATCCCGATATCATTACAGTTGTCGCCAAACGCCATGGTCTCCTCCACACTGATATTCATCAGCTCCTGGATCGTTGCCAGCGCCTGCCCCTTATCCACAGAGAAATTCATAAAATCTATCCATACTGATCCGGAAACCGCCACATTCAGCCGTCCGCCGAATCTTTCCTGCATCTGCGTCTCCAGCTCATCTACACCGTTTTTTCTGTAGATGGCCAGTTTATTGGTCCTGCTGCAATACGGCAGAAGATCCTCCACGCGTTCCACCCTGTTGTGGTAGCCCTCCTCCAGAAACG
>CAYLPF010000350.1:0-1670 GCA_964385485.1 uncultured Lachnospiraceae bacterium
GCCGGGCTGTGGGTTCGCCATGCACTGATCACGCAGAACAGCCGCCATATCACGGCGGGCAATTCTGTGGATATGGGAAGCGGATACCGCCACATTACATATAATGGGAAAGAATATCAGTACAATTCCCTGATCACGACGGTTCTGTATGCCGGCGTTGATTCCGAGGGGAAGCTGGAGTCCATGGGTACTTACACAGACGCGCCGAGGGCCGACAGTATCAATCTCGTCATTCTGAATAAGAAGGATAAGAAAATGACGATCCTGCCGATCAACCGCGACACCATGACCAAGATCCGGCGCTATACGGCCACCGGAAAGGACAGGGGCACCTACACGAGCCATCTTGGACTTGCGTACGCATACGGAGACGGCGGAAAAGTGAGCTGCGAGAGCCTGCGGGAGGCAGTTTCGGAGCTGCTTTGCGGCATTCCTGTCACAGAGTACGTGGTGACAAACCGTTCCTCCCTTCCGTACATCAATCAGCTCGTCGGCGGCGTCACGGTGACTGTACCGAATGACGATCTGGCGGAGGAATATCCGGAATTTCAGAAAGGAGCCTCCGTAACGCTGGACGACACAAATATAGAGCTGTATCTCCGCACGCGGGATACCGAAGAAGACTTCAGCAATGAGGGGCGGATGGAGCGCCAGCGCACCTATATGTCCGCCTATGTCGCGCAGTTTAAGGAGGTTCTGGAGACAGATACCTCCGGGACATGGAATAAGATCGAGGAAATGGATCAATATATCCAGACCAGTATCACGAAGAACAAGTATATCAGTCTGGCAAATCTTCTGAATACGGTGGATTTTACTGACAACGATTTCTGCCGGTTGGAGGGGCAGGATTTCCAGGGCGAGCTTCATGATGAGTTTTATGTGGATGAGGACGCGCTTTGGGAGACCGTTATCGGCCTCTTCTATGAAGAGGTTTAATCTGGTTTGAACTTTGCAAAAAGTTTGAACATATATCAGGGAGAGATTTCATCCCAATCTTAAGGGAAAGGAGGAGAGTAACATGAGAAAGTTGGCTGCACTGCTTGTAGCCGGTGCTATGACCGTTGGCATGACGTTGACTGCATTTGCAAATCCGAGCATCGCAACGGTGGCTACCGAGCAGGTAGAGGTGTCTGCTGAGTCTGCTGCACTGATCCCGGCTGGTAAGAAGGTCGTAGTAAAAGAAGCTGCTCCGGATAATTATGAGAGCAAAGAGGCTGCTGAAGTCGTTACAAAGGTAAACGATGAGGCAACAAAGATTACTATGGATGAGATCCTTACCATCCTGAAGGTGGATACAACTAAGGAGATCAAGACAGACAAAGGAACTGTGATCGACCCGACAGAGTACGAGCCGATCACGAAATTCGCTGATCTCGTGATCACAGACGGGACATCTGTGGAGTACGATGTTGACGGCGAAGTGATATCTGTAAAGGTAACGCTGACGCTGGAGGCTTTGAAGGAAACAAATGTTGAGAACCTGCTGATCATGCAGATCGACCCGAAGACCGGCGAAGTATACTTCATCGAAATTAATGCGGAAGACTTTGATCCGGAGACCGGCGAGATCACAGTAGAATTTCCATGCCTTGGACCGTTCACAGTACTGGAGAAATAATCTGTTATTACCCAGGGTGACTGGTTCAGAAACAGAGCGGCAAAACGTA
>CAYLPF010000351.1:0-1653 GCA_964385485.1 uncultured Lachnospiraceae bacterium
GTACTCACCCGCTCCGCCTTCGCATAGATAAGGATCCCATCCGTAGCGTCCGGATCGTCGCCCGCATATTTCCGCACGGCGCATCTGGCTGAATCTTCTGTGATACACTGTTCCAGGACCGGCAGATGCAGCCGCACGCCCTTCGGCGTCATCAGATCCGCCCAGCCTGTACTTCGCCCGGTCAGCAGCATTTCCGCCGCAGCCTTTGCGGCGGCAGCAGCGCAGCTTCCGGTCGTATAGCCGCAGCGCAGCCTTTTATTTTTCTTCATCACAAACTGCTCTTCAATGCCCGTTGCATCCTCCTGAAACAGCGGACGGATACCGGCAAGCCGGAAAGCATGTTTACCGGAAGGATCATTCTGCAGCTCTGCCGCAAATCCATGTGCGTTTTTTGTCTGCCATTCAAAATAATCCCTGTGCGGATGGGAATACCGATCCAGCACAGCCATAATGGTGCCTCCATGAACCACAAAAGCCGCCGGCCCGCACGATTTTTTCTCTGCCTTGCGGCACGCCTCCAAAAAAGCCCGGCAGCATCTGTCACAGAATTCCTCCCGGCTCTCACCGCCGGGAAAGGCCAGTGTCCCGCCGCTGTCGATCCAGCGCTGATAATCTGCATTTCCCTGCAGCTCCTGATAATTCCTGTATTCAAATTCGCCGAAATCGCATTCCCGGAGATCTGAAAGCACGATCTTTTCCGCCTCCGGGAACAGAATTTCCGCCGTCTGGCAGCACCGTTTCAAGGGGCTTACGAACACGATTTCCGGTACCGGGCATCTTCCCCGTACAAGCCGAAGCTCCTGCACCGCTTCCTGCGTCAGCTCCTCATCGGTGCTTCCGACATAGCGGTGTTCCAGGTTACCGGCAGTACTTCCATGCCGAATCAGAAAAACCTTCATCCTCTTATCCCCGGCTTCCATCCAACTGATACAACAGCGCGTTACAAATACAGGCGGCCACATTACTTCCGCCCTTTCTTCCCCGGGCGACGATATATGGCACATCGGTCTGCATGATCAGCTCCTTTGACTGCACCACATTGACGAAGCCCACCGGGACGCCGATGACCAGCTCAGGCCGAAAGGCTCCCGACTGGATCAGCTCATACAGGCGGATCAGGGCCGTCGGCGCATTTCCCACCGCATAAATGAGCGGCCTGTCAAGCCGCGCTGCCTTATCCACACAGACAGAAGCCCTCGTCACGCCAAGGCGCTTCGCCTCCCGGGCCACATCCTCATCGCCGATAAAGCAGTGTGCTTCTCCGCCTGCCAGGCTAAGGCTCTTCTTATTGATACCGGAAAGCGCCATCGTCGTATCCGTCACGATCCACGCGCCGCCGCGAAGCGCCTCCTGCGCCCTTTTTACCGCGTCCTCTGAAAAACAGAGATTGTCAATATACTCAAAATCTGCCGACGTATGAATCACTCTCTTAATGATCATCGCCCGCTCATCCTCCGGAATACGGCTTCCCGCCTCCTTAGAAATGATCTCAAAGCTCCGGCGCTCGATCTCCATTGGGCCGAGCCGTTCAATATCGTCCAAAGTAATCTGTTCCATCCTGTTTTCCTCCTGTCATTCACTGTGTACTGTGCTTAGGAACTGTCCTTCATCTGTCACTGGCTTCTATATGATCTGTCCTCCATCCGGCGCTGC
>CAYLPF010000352.1:0-1647 GCA_964385485.1 uncultured Lachnospiraceae bacterium
AAAATGTGCTTTCATACAGAGTGCTATATCGCGTGGATGTGCGAAGCACATTTTTGTTCCTGATTACTGATATAGATCCTCCAATGTCACTAATGTTACCTCTTTGCGCTTTTCCGCTTCCAACAGCTCCGATGTAAAGCCGCCTTTGGAAAAAATGTAATAATGAAAGCTTCCATCCCGGCGGAATACCGCCGCATATCTGCGAAGCAGTTCCAATTCCTCCGTCCCAATCTTTTCATTACGGTATTTACAGGAGCCGATCAAATACTCGTTTCCTTCTATCGGCGCACCTACGATATCGATCTGTACCTCTTTGCGGGTCTGGGGATCTGTACCCCACCATTGTCCGATATTGCCCGGCAGGAACGGGAGATCCTCTGCGTAGCGGAGCAGATATTCCCGGCACATTTTTTCAAACACAAGTCCCATATAATCCGGATAGAACTGTTTCACAGCCCGCTCATAAACCAAACGCATACGCCCTGCGCTGATAACGGACATATTTCTTGGTACAAAACGATACCAAAACCGGAAGAAATTATCATCAATGGCATAAATTGTTTTCCTGCCGGGCTTCTCTGTAATCGGCGTTTCCTTTTTTAAAATCCCCAAATCCAGCAGAACTTTCAGATACTTTGCGCATACGCCGGATTCCAGCCCAACCTTCGTCGAGATTTCGTTTGAACGGCTGGCTCCGCCGGCAATCGCGGAGATTACAGAATTGTAGATGGCCGGCTCCCGCAGTTCCTGCTTCAGCAAATTTTCCGGTTCTTCAAACAGATAGCCGGAGGCGCTGAATAAATTTTCTAAAAGCGCTTCATCCAGATTATTTTCCACATCCAGTTTATTGATATAGTGAGGAATACCTCCGGTCACACCGTATAAGAGGGACTGGTCTGCAGCTCCCAGTTCAGGATGGAATACGGTGATCTCCCGGTAGGTCAGAGCCTGTATCTTAAACTGCGCTGTACGCCGTCCGTACAAGGGGCTTTCATAGCCCAGTACCTGATATTCCATAAAGCTCATTGAGGAACCGCACAAGATCAGGTAAAGCTGACTGTCCTGCCACTGATGGTCGATCATATGCTGGAGCCGGGAGGAAATCGATTTTTCCGCTTTGGCCAAATAGGGGTATTCATCAATCACAAATACCAGCCGTTTTCTTTTTGCCATCGTGGTAACAGCATCCAGTGCGTCCGCATAGTTCTGATAGGCAGGCGCACTGACGCTGTCCGGGTTCTGACAGGTATAGATCGCCTTGGAAAGCGCCTCCAGATTTTCCCTGGAAGACGCATTTAAAGCAGAAAAATAGATGACAGGCTTCCCTTTACAAAATTCATTGATCAATGCAGTTTTACCAACACGCCGCCTTCCATATATCACAATACACTCAAACCGTCCTTTTTCATAACGGCGATTCATCGTGCGAAGTTCCTCTTCCCGACAATAAAACATAGTTGATTCCTCCTTCTTGCAAATAGCTGAGTTATGATTCGGTGAATTATAAGTTTATTGTACTCCGCTTTGCTTGATTGTCAATAGCAGTTCATGAAGATCTGCCTGGCACCATGATCTTCACAGCTACAGTTCAATCAGCAGGCCACAGACCGCTTTTTCGAAGGCAATAAGCCTCTTTACATTCCGTCA
>CAYLPF010000353.1:0-1646 GCA_964385485.1 uncultured Lachnospiraceae bacterium
AAATGCGGGAACGCGAGGCAGCGCAGATATGCAGACACAGAATGATGCGGGAGCACAGGACACCGGAGAAAATGCAGGATCGGACAGCCGGGAGAATGCGGGAGAAGAAAACGCAGCAGACGCGGCGGGCAAGGGGACGATCGTGATCGATGCCGGCCACGGTGGTTTTGATTCCGGTATGGTGGGCGGCAGCGGGATCACAGAAAAGGCGCTGAACCTCGTCTATGCGAAGAAGCTGGAAGCTCTGCTGACAGAAGCAGGTTACCGCGTGGTTCAGACAAGGGATACGGAGGAAGGGCTGTATGATGCGGAAGAGTCCCACAAAAAGGCCCAGGATATGCAGCGGCGCTGCGCGGTGATCGAGCAGGAACAGCCGCTTCTTGCTGTCAGCATTCATCAGAACAGTTATCCGCAGGACGCATCGGTCTGCGGTCCGCAGGTGTTTTATTATGAGCATTCGGCAGAAGGGGAACGTCTGGCGAAGTGTATCCAGACGTGCCTGAATGAACAGCTTGAGATCACGCGGCCCAGGGTACAGAAGGGAAACGCTTCCTATTATATATTGAAGCGTTCGGCCAGTACAACGGTGATCGTAGAATGCGGATTCCTCACAAATCCGGAGGAGGAAGCGAAGCTGCAGGAGGAAGCGTATCAGGATAAGCTGGTGCGGGCTGTATGCGACGGGGTGCTGCAGTATCTGAATGACGCAGATTCCCAGGTGGAAAAATGAAGACTGATCCGGCGGGAAAATTCGTGTCTGGCTGTCAGCAGCGTACCAGATGGGCAGGTTGGCAAATCCCAGATCAGGCGTATCGTTCCGGCACGCAGCAAAACCGTGTCGAAAATTGTATTCAAAACAGAAGTGGTGTGCTATACTGTAAAAAAGCTTTAAATACTATATGGGGGTAAGGAGAAGAGGTATGGCAGACAATGTTTTGATCGTAGGGATTGCCGGGGGCTCAGGCAGCGGAAAGACGACACTGACAAACAGGATCATTGAACAGTTTCCGGAGCGAATAACAGTCATCAAGCATGACAATTATTATAAGGCCCATGATGATCTGGATTACGAGAGCAGAAGCAGGCTGAATTATGACCATCCGTATGCGTTTGATACGGAGCTGATGATCGAGCACCTGAAGGAACTGAAGGCCGGCCGCTCCATAGAGTGTCCGGTGTATGATTACACAGTTCACAACCGCAGCAAGAATACGCTGACAATTGCACCGGCCAGAGTGATCATTGTGGAAGGCATCCTGATTTTTGAGAATAAGGAGCTGTGCGATCTGATGGATATCCGTATTTTCGTTGATACGGATTCTGATCTGCGGATCATCCGCCGGATCCAGAGAGATGTTATGGAGCGGGCGAGAAGCCTGGAGTCCGTGATCAACCAGTATATGGAGACGGTAAAGCCGATGCATGAACAGTTCGTGGAACCCAGCAAAAAGAACGCGAATATCATTGTGCCGGAGGGCGGTTACAATAAAGTGGCGATGCAGATGATACAGAACCATATCCGCAGCTTCCTGCAGGAAGAATAGAAGCGACAAAACCGGCGCAGGAGAGATCCCGGCGCCGGTTTTGCTATGCTATGCGCAGAGCCGCGAGAGGAATATTGCTGCAGAAGCAGCACGCGGCTCGCG
>CAYLPF010000354.1:0-1636 GCA_964385485.1 uncultured Lachnospiraceae bacterium
TATCACATTTGGTTTAATATTCAAAAGAAACATGTTATTATTTAAGAAAAAAAGAATGTGGGTTGTATTGTTATGGAAAAAAGACGACTTGTAGCAGGCATCCTCGCCCATGTGGACGCGGGCAAAACAACGCTGGCGGAGGCGATCCTTTATCTTACCGGCAGTATTCGGAAGCTGGGGCGCGTGGATCACCAGGATGCGTTTTTGGATAATTATGAACTGGAGCGTGCCAGAGGCATTACGATTTTTTCCAAGCAGGCGGAGCTGATGCTGGGGGATGTTTCTGTGACATTGATGGATACGCCGGGGCATGTGGATTTCTCTGCGGAGATGGAACGGACGCTGCAGATACTTGATTATGCGGTTCTCGTCATCAGCGGTGCGGACGGTGTACAGAGACATGTGGAAACACTATGGAGGCTTCTGGATCGTTATAAGATACCGGTATTCCTGTTCATCAATAAGATGGATCAGCAGGGAACGGATCAGGAATCACTGATGCGGGAGCTGGAAAAACGTCTTGATCACAGGTGCGTCGATTTCACAGCGCTGGCCGGACATGACAGGGAACTGCGTGGAGACAGCGCTTTTCCGGCAGCGGAGAAAAGGAACGGGGACTCTTTTGCAAAGGAAGCAAAAAGCGGCGGCGCTTCACCGAAGCAATGGGAGGAATTTCAGGAAAATCTTGCGATGTGCGATGAAGGACTTTTGGAGATTTACCTTGAGACGGGGACTGTATCGGATGAAGATATTGCAAGGCTGATCGCGCAGCGGAAGGTTTTCCCGTGCTATTTCGGCTCGGCCCTTAAGATGTATGGCGTGGAAGAGCTGTTGGACGGCATCAGAAAATACGGAAGGACGCCGGATTATCCTTCAGAATTCGGAGCGAGGGTATTTAAGATCACGAGAGACAGCCAGGGCAACCGGCTGACACATATGAAGATTACCGGGGGAAGGCTTAAGGTGAAAGATCTTCTGGCAAACCGCCGGGAAGCGGACGGGGCTCTGGCCGGGGGACAAAGACCGGGCAGAGCGGAGGACTGGGAACAGAAGGTGGATCAGATCCGGATCTATTCCGGCAGCGGATTCCAGGCGGTACCGGAAGCAGAGGCAGGGATGGTCTGTGCTGTGACAGGATTGGAGCACACGTATGCCGGTGAGGGACTGGGGGCTGAGACGGAAGCGGAGCTGCCGCTTCTGGAGCCGGTATTGTCATATCAGATCGGGTTGCCGCCGGAGTGCGATGTACATAAGACTTTTTTACAGCTTCGCCAGCTTGAGGAGGAAGAGCCGGAGCTGCACGTTGTCTGGGATGAGCAGCTCAGTGAGATACACGTTCAGATCATGGGTGAAGTGCAGATCGAGGTGCTGAAAAATATCATCCGGCAGCGCTTTGGGATCCGGGTGGAATTTGGCGCCGGAAATATTGTGTATAAAGAAACGATTGCTGCTCCGGTGGAAGGAGTGGGACACTTTGAGCCGCTGCGCCATTATGCGGAGGTTCATCTGCTGCTGGAGCCTGCGGAGCGGGGAAGCGGCCTGCAGTTTGCCAGTGAGTGCAGTGAGGATGTGCTGGATCGGAACTGGCAGCGCCTGATCCTGACACATCTGGAAGAAAAACAGCATCGCGGCGTTC
>CAYLPF010000355.1:0-1587 GCA_964385485.1 uncultured Lachnospiraceae bacterium
TTATCCGGGATCGTATCGTTTCTTCTGCATATCTCTTTCTGCCTGTCTGCGTAATCCATCATATTCTTTTCATAATCCATTCGCATCTGCCTCCTCTTGTCCCGGAGAGTCCGCAAGGGCCCTCCTCATGTTGTATGCCATCTTCGTTGCCACATCCCGCAGCATATGCCTCTCCTGCTCCGTAATTCCCTCAAAAATCGCAGCAGCCATATCCTCCCACATTTTCTCAATGGAACGGACAACTGAGTCCGCCTCTCCGGTCAGCCGCAAATGAATACAGCGGCGGTCTTTTTGATCCGGTACCGCCTCCAAAAATCTCATCTGCACAAGATGCTCCACAGACTGGGAAATATGTCCTTTTGTGAACATATAAGTATCTCTGATATCCTTTGATGTATTGCGTTCCCTGGACTGATATAAATAATACAGGATCTCCACATCAATTTTCCGAAGTCCATACCGTTCACGTATCGCGGCGCTCCTTCGTTCCAGCAATTGTTTGAATTCACTTCCATGCAGCAGCAGCGCAACCGACTGTTCCATCGAGTCCTCCCGGGCTGCTGCCGGACCGCGCAGATACTTTACGCCATATCCGCCGGCAGTTCCTGCCGCAACCCTATTGTTTAATTTTAAACTTTCTACATAGAATACCACATCGGCCGGATTTCCGCAAGGCGATCCGGCCAGTTCAGAAAATTTTAAGATTCATCTATGGATTCTTGTTTTATTCACTTAAAACAGACCTGGGAATCTGCCGCCCATTCCAATCTATCGAATAATCCTTCCATCTCACAAGCTGCTGTGCCGGTACCAGCTCGTAACCCTGCTCCTGCAGTCCCGTAATGACCGCTTCCAGAGCCTGCGGCATGTATTTTGCGCCGCTGTGCAGCAGCACGATGGCGCCGTTATCCAGATGGGGACTTTTTGTCACCTTCCGGATCACAGATCCTATCCCGTAATCCTTCCAGTCCTCTGAATCTACGCTCCACGCCACCGGAAGATAACCGCTCATTTTCACTGTGTCGATCAGTTCATTATCGTAGGCTCCGTACGGCGCCCGGAACAGCTTCACCTCCTGGCCGGTCAGCCTTAGCACCTTATCATACACCGCCAGCAGCTCCCCCTGGATCTCGCTTCTGGACATGCCGCTCATGTCCCGATAGCTCTGGCTGTAGTTCCCCAGTTCATGTCCGGCTGCCGCGATCGTCTTCACATCCTCCGGATACTGATCCACCCAGCTCCCGGTCACAAAGAAGGTCGCCTTTGCCCCGTATTTTTCCAGAATGCTCAAAATGACGTCTATCCCGTCATTGCCCCAGACCGTATCAAAGGTCAGCGCCACCTTTTTTTCCGTCGTCTGTACACATGACACCGGCGCTCTGCGGCCATCCACCGTGCTGCTGGCCGTTATGCTATTTTGATTCGTCACGTACGCCCCAATAAAAAATACGAGGGAACACAGGCAAATCAGCCCAAGTCCCCTCAATCGGTACCACGCAATCTGGTATCGCTTTTTCTCCATATCTCATCCGCCCTGAATTTCCTTATTATACTATATGAAAATGTCAGGAAGAACATGACGGCGGC
>CAYLPF010000356.1:0-1571 GCA_964385485.1 uncultured Lachnospiraceae bacterium
CTATCACCAGAGAAGCGTCATAAATATCTTCCCGCTCATAATACTTCCTGAGAATCGTGAGTTTGCCCTCTGCCTCAAGCATTTTCAGTTCCTTATTCACTTCAGGCGCTATCACAACCAGGTGGTCCGTAAACTCAATCAATGACCGTATCCGCCGCTTTGCGATCGTACCCGCACCGGCAACTACGACTTTTTTATCAGAAAGATCCACAAACATCGGAAAGTAATGTTTCTCCCTGCCCTTCATATTCTCCGCCTCACTCTTTCGTTCAATCACTGTTTTTACTATACCACAAGGATCCTGAAATGGAAACACAAAAATTTTCAACTGTACGGATGGAAAAACTGTATCGACATTTTCGGGCAATTGTAATATACTATCTGCGGACGTAACACGCCGCGCACAGGGACCATACCGGTAAAGAGACGGTATTATTCCGCGTTCCTGACATGGCGAATCAAAATACAGCTGAGGTGAAATATGGCTATTAATTTTGTAAAAAAACTGCCGATTCCGGCAGAAGTCAAAAAGCAGTATCCCCTTTCTGAGAAAGTCGTTGCAATAAAAAAGAAAAGAGATGCGGAGATCCGGGACGTTTTTACCGGAAAATCTGATAAGTTCCTCCTTATTATAGGGCCTTGCTCCGCAGATAATGTGGAGGCCGTCATGGATTATCTGTACCGCCTCGCCAGTATTCAGGACAAAGTCGGAGACCGTATCATACTGATCCCACGCATCTATACGAACAAGCCCCGTACTACGGGAGAAGGCTACAAGGGGCTGATGCACCAGCCGGATCCGGATAAAAAGCCGGATGTTTTTGCCGGCATCGTCGCAATGCGCAGTCTTCATACCATGGCGATCGAAGAGACGGGGCTGACAGCCGCCGATGAAATGCTCTACCCGGAAAACTGGAGATATCTCGATGACCTGCTCTCCTACGTTGCCATCGGAGCACGCTCTGTGGAAGACCAGCATCACCGCATGACAGTCAGCGGAATGGATGTGCCGGCCGGTATGAAAAATCCTACCAGCGGCGACCTCTCCGTTATGCTCAACTCCGTAGTCGCAGCCCAGGCGAAGCATAACTTCATCTACCGCGGCTGGGATGTCAACACCGACGGAAATGAGCTTGCTCACGTAGTCCTGCGCGGCGCTACCAATAAGCACGGGGATGCTATTCCTAATTATCATTACGAGGATCTGCAGTTCCTTCTGGAGATCTACCAGCAGCGCAATCTGAAAAACCCGGCTGCCATCATCGACACGAACCATTCCAATTCAGGCAAACGTTATCTGGAGCAGATCCGTATCGCGAAGGAGGTGCTGCACAGCAGGAGCTATGATCCCGGGATCAGGACTCTGATCAAGGGTCTGATGATTGAGAGTTATATTGAAGACGGGTGCCAGAAGGTCGGTGCAGAGCCCCATGTCTATGGGAAGTCCATCACTGACCCCTGTCTCGGATGGGAAAAATCAGAAAAGCTGATCTACGATATCTATAAGCTGTGTTAGGGCCAAAAAGCGATCGTCCGGCCAGTCACCTGTACCACAGGATATCAAAGCTTCC
>CAYLPF010000357.1:0-1520 GCA_964385485.1 uncultured Lachnospiraceae bacterium
TCCCCGGAAACCGGCTCCTATACACCCGGAGTTTACACAACACCTGTCACTCTCGGGAATTCTACAGTGGATGTGGAGGTCACGGTGGACAGCGGCCACATCAACAGTATCCGCCTCGTCAATCTCAGCGAGACGGCAGCGGCCGCATATCCGCTGGTATCACCGTCCCTGGAGCATATTGCGTCGCAGATCCTGGAAAAACAGAGCCTGGAGGAGATCACAAGTCCTCAGGAAAACCGCTATACCTCCCAGCTTCTGCTGTCCGCGGTTTCCAAAGCTCTGGAGATGGCAAAAAAAGCCGGCTGAAAAGCACACCTGCCAGGGCTTCCTTTCGCATGCCTGGCAACAAAAAAGAAGGAGATACCGCAGAATATCATTATCCTGCAGGTATCTCCTGCTCCCTGCCATACTTTCGGTAAACGGCAGGTCTATCTGTTATTTCTTATTATTTTTTATCTCTGGAAATCAGGAAATACGGAACGGCTACAAATAAGATCCCGCCGATCATATTTCCAATCGTAACGATACCCAGATTGTAGAAAAATCCGCCAAGGTTCACAGCCGCCTCATGCGGGTTCATAAGACCGATCGACATAAATGTCATGTTAGCCACACTATGCTCAAAGCCGCAGGTCACGAAGGTCCCGACACAGCAGAAATTCATGGCAATCTTTGCGCCCTCGGATTTCATCTTTGCGCCGCACCAGATAGCGATACAAACAAGAATATTGCAGAGGATCGCTTTTGTGAACAGATTCAACGGCGTACCGGACATCTTGGCTGCTGCCGTATTTGCGAAGAAAGTGCCGATGTCTCCGCTGCCCGGAATGCCTGTGGCGGTAAAGATCCCGGCTCCGATAATGGAACCGATCAGATTGCCGACGTAGCATACGATCCAGAGCTTGATGGTCTGTCCCCAGGAAACGGCTTTCGTCAGGCTGCCTACCGCCATGACAAAATTATTCCCTGTAAAGAGCTCAGCTCCCGCCATCGTAACAAAGCAAAGGCCCACTGAGAAGATCGTCCCGCAGACCAGCTTCTGGGCCGGCTGCCCTGTCATACATCCGCCGACAAATCCCATCAGCATGCAGCCAAAAGCAATATAAAGGCCTGCCAGGATCGACATCAGCAGATAGCCCATCATATTTTTCTCAAGTAAATTTACTTTTCCTTTCGCGGTATTCCCTACCGCTTCTATTTCATTTTTAAACATATTCATTCCTCCCCGCATACGTGAGATCACACGCGCAAGCGTAAACCCGTAAAGCCGGGAGCGCCAAACGCCGCCCGGCTTTACGCAGTCACTTTTATTACAATACTGCCCGCATCAAAATATCTGAATCTACACCTGGCAGCATATCATCCTATGCGCTTCACTGACAGGCCCGAGATGCAGAATTTCTCCGGGAAGAACCTATAGGGGCGTCCACCCGGAGAAATTTCTGCATTCGGGCCGTCCGGTATATATCTTAGAACAGACCGGAGATCTTTCCTGTCTCGTCCACATCGATACGCTCTGC